>JBDSCV010000020.1:0-8321 GCA_039920905.1 Pyrinomonadaceae bacterium | reverse complement strand
TCGACGAGCAGGGAAAAGCCTTGTTGTTTACTAACGTTAAAGGCTCCGCATTTCCCGTCGTTACAAATCTTTTTGGCACAAGACGCCGGATCGATCTTGCTTTTGGCTCGAAACCGCTTGATTTTGTAAAACGTGCTGTCCACGCCGCTGAGAATCTGCTGCCTCCGAAACTCGGCAAACTGTGGGAGTATCGCGACCTGGCTTTGTCAGCCGCGAAGTTCGGCACAAAGACGACACGCAGCACTCCGGTTTTAGAAATAAGGCAATCTACGGTCGATCTCGAAAAACTGCCGCTCTTACAGCTATGGCACGAGGACGGCGGGCATTTTGTAACTTTGCCGCTTGTTTACACCGAAAGCCCGGTGGACGGCAAGCATAATCTCGGAATGTACCGGATGCAGCGTTATGACAAAACCTCGACTGGTATGCATTGGCAGATCGGGAAGGGCGGCGGTTTTCATTACTTTGAGGCAGAGCAGCAGAATAAGCCGCTGCCGGTTACGGTTTTTCTCGGCGGGGCCCCGGCGATAATGCTGTCGGCGGTCGCTCCTCTGCCGGAGGGTTTGCCGGAATTGATGCTTGCTTCGCTGCTCGCGGACAGCAAGATAGCGACCGCCGCCAATCCGCTCGGGGCCGATCGTCATCGCCTGATCGCCGAGGCTGAATTTGCGATCTGCGGCAGCGTTGCTCCACACGAACGCCGCCCCGAAGGTCCGTTTGGCGATCATTACGGCTATTATTCGCTCCAGCACGATTATCCGGTATTCAAGGCAGACGCAGTCTTTCACCGGAAAGACGCCATCTTTCCCGCGACCGTCGTTGGCAAGCCGCGACAGGAAGATTTCTTTATCGGCGATTATTTGCAGGAATTGCTGTCGCCTCTTTTTCCGCTTGTTATGCCGGCGGTTCGCGATCTGTGGAGCTATGGCGAGACCGGATTTCATTCATTGTCGGCAGCGGTTGTAAAGGAAAGGTATGCTCGTGAGGCCTTGTCGGCGGGTTTCCGCATTCTTGGCGAAGGGCAGCTTTCGCTGACCAAATTTCTCCTGCTCACAGATACGCCGCAAGACCTGAAAGACTTTAGATCATTGCTTGAGCACATCCTCGCCCGTGTCGAATGGCAGTGTGACCTGTTTATCTTTAGCCAGACGGCCTTCGACACCCTCGATTATGCGAGCGGAAAGATAAATCAAGGCAGCAAGGCGATCTTAATGGGGCTGGGCGAGGCTAAGAGGGAACTCGTAGGCGAATTTCATGGTGACCTGCCAAGCGGTGTAACCAAAGCCGAACGGTTCTGCGGCGGATGCCTAGTCGGTGAAGGCGATGTTTACGAAAGCGACAAAGATCTAGGTGAGCGCATCGCCCGATCGGGCAAGTTCGACGACTGGCAGCTAGTTGTCTTACATGACAATATCGAATTCGCACGTTCTACGGACAAATTCCTGTGGGCAACCTGGACGCGATTTAACCCGGCGACCGACATTTACGCCAAAGAGATCACAATAAAAAATAATTCCATTGGCTACTCCGCGCCGATAGTTATTGACGCCCGGATGAAGCCCTGGTATCCAAAAGAGGTCGAGCCGCGCGACGATATTGTGAAGCTGGTTGACGGGCGTTGGCGGGAATACTTTCCACAAACAGGGGTTGCCGAGAGATGAAGAGTCAGTTGTCAAGAATTTTCCGCGGTATTTTAGGGTTGTCCGTTCTATTTCTCGCCTGCCTCGCCTACGCATATTACATAGAACCTAATCGATTGGTTGTAAATTCTTCGACGCTGAAGATCAAGAATTGGAATTCCGCTTTCGATGGTCTTCGGATCGTTATGATCGGCGACATTCACGGCGGATCGAATGGCGGGAGCGAGGAAAATATCCGTGCCGTCGTTGCAAAAGCCAATGAGCAAAATCCCGATCTTGTCGTTTTGCTGGGTGATTATGTGGCACAGGAGAGCGAAGCCAAACCCCTCACCGAACGCAGCCTTAAGATGCCGGTCGAAACCGTTGCTGCTGCTCTCAGCGGTCTCAATGCAAAATACGGTGTCTTTGTCGTCCTCGGTAATCACGACGGCTGGTATGGTGATGACGAGGTTGCGAACGCCCTGACGCATGTCGGGTATAAAGTCCTGCAAAATGAAGTATCCGTGATCGAAAAGGACGGTCAGAAGCTGCGTATTCTAGGTCTCAAGGACCAACTGAAGATCAGAACATGGAAACGCCTTTCCGACGACGCCAAACAGGTTCTCGCTGACAACGGTCAGACGGGTGATGTCATCGTCCTCGAACACAGCCCTGACATTTTGCCGCTCGTCACCGCCGGCCTTTTGATCTCACCTGACCTCAGGCTAATTTTGGCCGCCCACACGCATGGCGGACAAGTTTGGCTGCCGGTAATCGGACGGGCAATTGTTCCGTCCACCTACGGTCAAAAATATGCATACGGACACGTTCGCGATCACGTCATGGATATGTTTGTGACCAGCGGCGTCGGCACCAGCGTGCTGCCCATTCGATTTATGGTTCCGCCGGAGATCGCTGTAGTGACTATTGGATCGGAATAAAAACTCACCACAGAGACACAGAGGACACGGAGAAGAAAATACGACATCTGAACCCTACGTGCCTCTGTGCCTCTGTGGTGAATCTTCTTATTTCAACATCCCGCGTACATGATTCAAGTCACCGTCGTTCTCGGCGGGTTTCAGCCCGAGTATCTTGCACATAATGTTGTACACCTCGACGTTTTCGAATGGTTCGGCGGTGTAGCCCTTCTTAAAGGCAGGGCCGTGAGCGATGAATGTCGCCATCATTGATTGATAGCGATTGTCGTAGCCGTGGGCACCGCGTGTGCGGTCGGGTTCGTCCTGGTCTTTGCGCCAGTCGTCGTAGCGTTTGTGCGAGGTCGTTTGCCAGCCTTCCTCGCTTGAACAGACTATCGGAGCAATACGCCGGCCTTCGTTATAATGCAAACGTAATGGAATATCGGCCTTTTTCCAGCAGGTTGAATGTTCGAGTTTGCTGATCTTTGAGTAAATGACGTCGGCCTGTCCTGTTCTGGGAAAGATCTGCACGATCTCGTTTGTCCATAGCATCTTCTCGGCGAGGTCAAAGTTGAAATAGTCATCGAGAAACGTCGCGTTCTTTGTGTCAACCGGCGCCATGCCATGATCGGCGACTATGATGACATTCACCTTTTTGTCGATATTTCTTGCCTTGAGGCCCTCCATCAGACGCTCAATATTACCGTCAACTTCCCATGCGGCGTATTTTGTTTCTTCCGAGTCAGGGCCGAATTCATGTCCCGTATCGTCCGTGTCGCTGAAATACATGGTCAGCATCGTCGGGCGCTTCTCGACCGGAAGGTCGAGCCACGCAAGCGTTTTATCGACGCGCATGTTGTTCGGTACCTTACCGTTATAGCGGCGCCATTCGTTTGGGAGAATATCTTCGATCTTCGTGTTGCTACCGGGCCAAAAATACGAACCGGCGATCTGTCCCTGCTTGATCGCTGTCACCCATATCGGCTCGCCCCACCACCAACGCGGGTTCTCGACCTCCGAGAGCTTTGACATCATAAATACTTCGCCGAAATCGTAAACATTATTCTCGACAATGCCGTGATGCTCTGGATAAAGGCCAGTCGCGATGGTGTAATGATTGGGAAATGTCTTTGTTGGGAACGAAGGGATCATCCATTTCGCCCGAACGCCTTCTTTCGCGAGGCGATTGAGCGTCGGCGGAGCGTATTTATCGAGGTAATCATATCGAAAACCGTCGAGCGAGATGAGGATGACTGTTGGCCTTAGATCTTTGATCGGCTGTTGTGCTGCTAAATTCGCTGTGCAAATGGCGATAGACGCAACCAAAACAAAAACATTGCGAAAGATTCGGGTCGTTTTCATAAAAGGGCTTCCATTGGTTAGAAAAATTTGGGATTCTGATTTATTATAATCAGCATCCCGGCTTTAACAAATTCAAACAAGGAGACGGTACCGTGAAACTATCGAATTCACTCACCATTCTTTTTATTGTCGCCGCTGTTATGTTCAGCGTAGGCTTCGCCTGCAGCAGCGACAATTCGTCCTCAACCACAAACACATCGGTCTCGAATACGACGTCAACCAAATCCACGCCGAAGAGCATCGCCGGCGAATACGACGCCACCGGTACGAATCCGACGGGAACCGAATACAAAGCGGGCCTCGTCGTAACGCCGCATGACGACGTTTACCAATTCACCTGGACGTCGGGTAAAAACAGCTACGACGGTGTCGGTGTCAGGAGCGACAGCGAAGTCGCGGTCTCGTTCACCGACGGCGCGAGCGGCAAAGGCTGCGGCGTCGTCCTCTTCACGATCAATAAAGACAACTCGCTCGACGGCAAGATCGGCTATTGGGGGAACAACTCAATGGAGACCGAAAAAGCAACGCCAAAGAGTGCCGGGAGCCTCGACGGTGTTTACGACATTGTCGGCAAAAATCCCGACGGCAAAGCGTGTAAAGGCAAGCTGATCGTCATTCAGAGCGGCGACGGCTATACATTCGACTGGGAGGCGGGCACCTCATTTTCAGGCTATGGCCTCAGAGCGGGCGACTACATCGCGGTCGGCTTCGGCGGAAAGCACTGTTCGTTTGTCGGCTATGATGTCCAATCCGACGGCACTCTGAAAGGCAAATGGGGCAGCCAGTTCGCGCGAAAATTCGGAACTGAGATCGCAAAAAGAAAGTAATTTTTAGTCAGAACCGGGAGCGATAGCGACTGGGTTCTATCGCTCACGGTTGATCGCTTTTATTATTTAGCAACAAAGAAAGCATTTCGTTGTTGTTTAGCTTGAAGAACAGCCCTATTTCAGTTTCATTCGTGTAATTCGTTGGCAAATCTACGTTGGGCTGTAGTCGTTGGACATGGGCCGCATACCGCCCTCCCGTCGCGGCTGCGATACCAAGATCACGGCGTATTTCAGAGTTCAAAGTTCCATGTTCAAAGTTGGAATCATCTCTTAACTGTGAACTTTGAACCTCGAAGTTTGAACTCTCCGCGCGGATATGCCGCACGAACCGCTGTCCGCCAAAATCTCTCGCAGCATTTATCGTCAATGTGGGCAGCGTGATGTCGTGCTCAACCCAAGTCTCGTGTTCTGCGGGCATTCCAATCTCGATTACCTCAGCCCCGGTGGTGCATTCGAGCACGCGGTGGCGAATCTCGGGCGGCTGGAGCACACAGTCGCCCGTTTCCAACCATAATGGCTCGCCCTGATCCTGATAAACGACCTTTATCCGCCCGCGTTTGCAGTAGATCATTTGGAAATCGATCTTGTGATAATGAACGTAATCCGCAGCGTCACCCGCCTTTGTCAGCCGAATATGCGAAGCGATCACCTTGCCGCCCATACGCCCTGGAATGAGGTCGCAATATTCCATTCCGGCGCGACCAGTAATCCATTTTCCGTTTTCCGCTATCCGTTTTTCGTTTGCCACGAGTTGCACGCTCTCACCGCCCTTTGATAGCCGCGCGGCACGCGGCGCATCGGCCGGGACGACCATCTCGAGCCGGTAGCCCCGGCTGTTCGTATAATGCTCGATCGCGTCGTCGAGGTTTGTTACGGAAATAACCATCATAGGATCAACTTGAACTGCAAGCACTTGCGCCTCCAGCTAAAGTCTGGTTTCCAGCTTCTTTCTACTGCTCATCCACCACGCCGGCGAAGCCTTCGTCAAAGAACGCCCGGGCCTTGGACATTGCGGCCGGAACGGCGGTGACGTGGTTGAGCGACTCGTCTCGAATGATGTATCGCCTGAGCGTTGCCGACGTGACGCCGCGTTTTCGCATCGCTTTCATCGCATTTGCAGTATTTTCCGGGCTTACTACGCCGTCTCCCTCAAGATTGATGAGAAGCATCGGCGTTTTCGGCGCCCAGTCGTAAACGTCGTCGTTTATCAACGCCGCAACCAGCGGATCGCCGCGATCAAGTGTCTGTAGAGCCTTTAAGAAACGCGTCGTAAGCACATTACGAAGGTCGTTTTTGGCACGCATCAGCAGTGATGTAAGTCCGAGGGCCTTGATGAGGTTTTCGTCGGACGGATTGCGGTTGTAATTTAGCCAGATCGAGTTTGCCATCGCCGGTTTGAAATAGTCGGTAATTTTGATGTTCGAATGCTTTCGCAGATAATACGCCGCGTACGACAACAAATAAACGCGAACGACGAATCCCACTTGATCCGTCGGTTGTTCGAGCATGAATTCACGCGTTGCCCCCGACACATCATACGGCCCAGAGACAGGAGCCGAGCGTTCGACGCGATAAACGCGGTTCATACGTTCCAACTTCTGCGTCGCGGCCATCGCGATGCCGCCGCCTTCGGAATATCCGGTGACAAAGAGTTTTGGGCCGACGTTATAATTTTTCTGACGGGCGAGTTGCCGGGCGGGCTCGATTATATCAACAGCGGACTGGGAATTTATTATGTTTCGCGGGTAAGGATGGGTCGCTTTGTGGTCGCCTAAACCGAGGTAGTCAGGAATGATTACCGCATAACCGCCGGTTGCAAAGGCCAGCGTCGCGGTTTCTGCCTCAGAACCATCCTCTTTGCCTTTCCACCTCGAAGGTGAATTGTCGCGATCCTGTATCGTGCCGTGACAAAACACGACCAGCCCGTTCGGAGCGCCGCCCTGCGGCCACGCCATCAGTCCGGTCAAGGAAACGCGCTTGCCGTTCTCGTCCGTCGAAATGTAGCTGACCTTTTGCAGATCTATGTTCGGTGCGTAAGGCGGAAGCTGATAGCCACTGAAGACCTTTTGCATCCGAGCGGCGACATTGCCCATTTTCAACGTCGCGTTCGGTGAAGCAGAAACAAGCCTCTGGCCGTAAACCGAAGGCAAAATCCATGCGACAACCAACAACGAAAACCCGACGATTGTGAACCTTATCTTCATGTTAACCCTTCCTCCGCCCCTAAATAGCTTCCGGCCACATCTCAGCCTCCCAGGCATCTGAGACCATTTTACCTTTCTCAAAATCATCAACGACTAGTATAAGCTGATTGTCATGATCGCTGTAAATGACCTCAATATTAACGCCAGCCTCGGCCATCTTCCGAGCGATATTGCCAAGCTGACCAGGAACGTCTTGTCGCAACTTTTGTACAAGCACTTCGTGAACATCAAGGACCTCGATACCGACCGCCTCAAGCGCGTTTTTCGCCGCTTCGCCGTCCATAAACAAAAAATGCATCGTCGCCTTCCCATCTGCGACCCAACCGCCGCCGCCTTCGACGCTCACGCCAGCCGCACCAAGAGCCTCACCCATCTCCGCCATCGCGCCGGGTCGGTTTTCTAGTCTTATTGCGACATCAAACATATTCTTTTCTTGGCGGATTGCCGCATAGCACTGCGGTGAGGCTTGCCTCACCTTATTGCCCTCTAAACTCTTCGTGGCTATGCCGCCAGCCGGTGGCGTAGCCACGAACAAATAAAAAGAAACCCTCGGTGAGGTGAGCCTCACCGCTTTGCATTGCGGCATACCCGCTCCTAACTTTATAGCACGACAATCTCTGACTTAATCGAATTCGCAATATAACAAACGTCATGCGCCTCCTGGTGAAGATGAGCAAGCTCCTCAGCGGTCGGAGCGTTGCCGATCCAGACTATCTGCGGGTCGAGCGTGATCTTTGATATCCATTGCTTGCCGGTATCGGTCGTCGCCATCTCTCCGGCGGCGTTGTCTTCGTAAGACTCGACGACAAAGCCTGCCTTTGACGCAACCCACAAAAACGACAACATATGACACGACGAAGCCGACGCAACCAAAGCCTCCTCGGGATCGACCGCCGCCTCAACCGAAAACGGCTCCCGCACCGCATGCGGCGAACTCGACGCCGGAACGGTCACCCCGCCGTCAAACTCCCACGTGTGTCCGCGAGTATATTGATTCTTCGCAAACATCTCCGGTGCATCATTTTTCCAAACTATTTTTGCTGTGTATGTTGACATTAGTTTTCCTCAGGACGTTTCGCCGGCATTTTTCAGATTTCACAAACTAATTCTCGGAAGGAAACAATAGAGTTCCAAATAATCCGATCACTCCAATTACCGTCAATAGAAAACCCATAAGAATTCCCATTGCCCGAAAGTAACCAGGAGGGCCATAGATCCATTCTCGGAACCAAGTTTCTTCCTTCCATTTCTTCTCTTCGGCTTTGTTCAGCGTGCGGCTGAACATAAAGATCAGGATTCCCACAATCCCGATGCCGAGGTAAAAGAACAAGAATCCTGAATGAGACATATTTCCGTTTACGGCCTCAGTCTATAAAGCATCCTCGGAAA
>JBDSCV010000019.1:0-4127 GCA_039920905.1 Pyrinomonadaceae bacterium | reverse complement strand
CGGAAACGCCGTGCACTGTCGCCGGACAGGAGATCGGTGCCTACCGCATCGTTTCCGAACTCGGCGTCGGTGGCATGGGATCTGTTTATTTAGCGAAGCGCAGCGACGGCAAATTTGACCAGCAGGTCGCGATAAAACTGTTGAAACGTGAATTTAACGCCGGAAAAATCAGAGAGTCTTTCCGCCGCGAGATCGAGATTCAATCCAAACTCGTTCACCCAAATGTTGCGACAATACTCGATACCGGAACGACCGGGGATGGTATTCCTTACATTGTCATGGAATACGTCGCGGGCCTAGCGATCGACCAGTACTGCCGCGAAAACCATCTCGGCCTGAACGAACGGCTCAAGCTTTTTAACAAGGCATGCGACGCGGTCGCCTTCGCCCACCAGAATCTGATTGTCCACCGCGACCTCAAACCATCGAACATCATCGTTACGCCAAATGGAAATCCGAAACTTCTCGATTTCGGCATTTCAAAACTTCTCGGCACGGTTGATGATGCTGCCGCTCCAACGTTGTTCGGTGCGATGACGCCCGAATACGCAAGCCCGGAACAGATAAAAGGTGAACCTGTCACCACCGCAACGGACATCTATAGCCTTGGCGTTATTCTCTTCAAACTGATAACCGGCACCAATCCGTACAAGATAAAGAACAAAACCAGCGGCGATGTCTTGAGAGAGATCACCGATTCCGAACCGACCTTGCCCAGTCAGGCGGCGGTGGAATTAAGACTGGAGAAAGTGAAAAAGGGGGAAAGTGGGCAGGAAACATTAGATTCTTCTGTCTTACCATCTCACCTTCTCACCTTCTCACCTTCTCAACTAACGGGCGATCTCGACAACATCATCCTCAAGGCACTAACAAAAGAGCCTGAGCACCGATATCGCACGGTCGAGCAGTTTTCCGAGGACATCTGGCGGTTTGTCGATGGTTTACCTGTTAATGCGCGGGCGCATTCGCTTGCTTATAAAGCAAGCAAATTCTTCAGACGCAATCGAGTTTCGGTCATAGCGGCCATGTTCGTCTTTCTTAGCCTGGTCGTCGGACTGACCGCCGCTCTGTGGCAGACAAATATCGCCCGCGCTCAGGCAAATATAGCCGCCGACGCTCGCAACGCCGCTATTCTCGAAAGCGATAAGGCCAAGTCCGAACAGGCCAAGTCTGAGAAGATCAGCAAATTCATGGCAAAGATGATCTCCTATGCCAACGCCGCGTGGTATGGCGAGGGAGCCAAATTTGGCGGCGATGCACGTGTTATCGATGCCCTGCTCGATATGAGCGACAAAATTGACATCGAATTTGCCGACGATCCTGACGTTGCGGCCGAATTGCATCACAAATTTGGCGAAGCGATCGGGTGGGCTCATCCCCGCGGCATGAATCGGGAGTTTGCTGAACTTTTGAAGACGAAAAGTAAATTTCACCTTTTGCGAGCGCTTGAATTGCGCGTTCTGTTTTACGGGGAATGGCACGAACTCGTAGCGAAAGATATGTTTTACAATTTTCCGGCGTTGGGAGAAACGGACGCGGAACAAGCCGCAGTCTTAGCAAAAGCGATTGAAATGATGCGCTCGACGAACCCGAATAATCTGAATCTGCCGTATATGTTTGTGGCTTATTCCTCACGTTTGATGTTGCCCGACACGCCGCAAACACACGAAGCGTATCGCAATGCGGTTACGCCTCCGACCGATGAAAATAAATACCAAATCGCTGAAAGGTATCTGCGTGAGGGATTAGTGGTTCTTCGATTGCACTATAAGGACGACAACCAGGCAATATTCTCAGCCGAATGCGGACTCTCATACACACTTGTCATGCAGGAAAAGTGGGAAGCTTTGGATGAACATTTCTCCATTTGCAAACAGGGTGAGTTCAATTTACCCGAGACCTCCCGGCCGGTCATACGGGCAGAAATTGGACTCGTAGAAAAGGCTCTAAACGAGAAAGGCAGGAGGCCGTAACCCCCCGCCAGGCGATTGTGATGCCGAAATTAATAAAAAACACGAGGTTATCTGAAAAGTCGGTGAAAGACAATTTTACCTATTTTCGTCCATAATATGCGTGACTACAAAACTTAGCGAACTCTGCGTACATCTCCGCGTTCTCACGTTTAACAAAATTTTAACGCGAAGGCCGCAGAGTCGGACGCGAAGGCCGCAGAGTCGGATACGGAGTTCGCTGAGTTTTTAAAAACTTTTCAGACAACCTCGCGTTTTTTGCTCCCGGCGTAAAGTGTTTGCTCTTTGCTTTTAATCGATCTTACGATTCGGGTATCTCGGTAATGCTTTGCGGGCTGAGATTCATTACATTTTCTCCCGCGATGACCGAAACCGACGAATCCCAGAGGGCAAACCCGCGTCCGACGCGTGAGATACCAAAAAGATAATACTGGTTTGGCACGACGCCGGTGAGATTGGCGCTTCCTGTGCCGTTGGTCGTGCCCGAATATTTGACGTGGGACGCGACGGCCCGCATTGCCGCACGCTGAAAATCGCCGTAACGGTCAGGAAAGACGATGGCCAGACCGAGGCTGCCCGTCAGGCTGTTGCCTTCAATGGGTTCAAGCCGTGCTTCGCTGAGGATCGTCTCAAGCTCTTTGTCGAGAAGATAAAATTTTGTGCTGCGGGCTGCCTGGGGCGAACCAGTTGAGGGCGCGACCTTGGCATTGATAACGACCGTGCCTTTGTCGGGCGGTGGTGCGTTCGGCGGAGCAGTCGTCGTGCCCGGAACTGTTGTCGTCTGGCCTTGAACACTCACCGGCTGGGTTTCGCTTGACGGGACCGTCGAAACACGCGTATCGCGAACCGGTTCGGTTGTTATCGTTCGCGCTGCCGTATTGACGCGTACGTTGGTATTACCATCATCCGATTTTCTAAACATCAGAAAAAATAGCGATAACAGGGCGATCAGAACGAGACCGATGGGCACATAGGCCCATGTCGGGAAACCGCCTTCGCGCGGCGGGGCAACAAATACCTTTCGCTCGACAACCGGCGGAGCGTGCAAGGGATGTCCACAGTTTGGACATGCGACGGCGTTTAATGAGGTTTCGTGACCGCATTCCGGACAATGAATTAATGACATACTCTATCTATACTCTCCTATTTAATAGCGTCTCACACACCGTCGCGCGCGTTCTGTGCGGTGGCATACATAAAACGGGGCGTGAGCAGGAGGCAAGAAGATGACGAAGGCGGAAGAGAAAAAGGGTCGAGCAAGAAAGATTCCTTGATCGTCGCGGATGATTAAACACCTATCGTAGGCTGTCTCATTCGTTGGCGAGGAAATCGACCTTCGCGAGGGTTTATAGCTGCTGGCCGCTGCGAGCCTGAGGAAAAAAGGCGGAGCTGGATCGATCTGTCCGGCTCCGCCTATTTTTATTGAATGCCAAAACCGTCTTTTAGCTTGACGGTTCTGGGTTGGGGTCTTTATTTATCGTCGGCTGGAACACGGTGCTGAAGGATGGCGCGTGGGTGCCGACCTTCCCGAACGCCCGTTACGTGTTCGGGCGCCGCGAATTCGAGCATTGGCGCGCGCCTGGTGGTGGGCTCGCCGGTTTCCCCGAGAACGGGCCGGTGATCGACGACAGCGTGATGCCGGTCGTCGATGCCGGGCTGGCCGAGTTTGTCGAAGATGGCGCGAGACTTCTTGACGGCATCGAGATCGAAGCGGCGCCCGGCCACACCGCCGGCCAGTTCATGATCAAGCTCACGTCGGGGCGCGACGCGGCGGTGTTTCCCGGCGATTCGCTGCACCAGCCGATGCAAGTCTATCGCCCGCAATGGAACAGCCGCTTCTGCGAGCGGGCCGAGACGGCGCGGGCCACGCGCCGCCGCGTGCTCGACTACTGCGCCGACCGCAATGCGCTGCTGATGCCGGCGCATTTCGGCGCCCCGCATTGCGGCCGCATCCGCCGCAGTGCGGAGGATTGGGCCTTCGTGCCGGCCGACGACCTCGTGCATTGACGGCGGCAGATTTGGACAAACCCATGGGATTCACGATCACCGAAAAAATCCTCGCACGCGCCTCCGGACAGGCATCCGTCCGCGCCGGCGACGAGGTGATGGCCAAGCCGGATTTCGTGCTGTCTTACGATTTTCCCGGCTACACCGACG
>JBDSCV010000018.1:0-5340 GCA_039920905.1 Pyrinomonadaceae bacterium | reverse complement strand
ACGCCATAAAGACACCTTCGCGAGCACGCTCATCCGGGTCGAGTTCGAGCAGGTTCTTGCCCTCGAACAAAACTTCGCCCGATGTCACTTCATAGCTCGGATGCCCGGCCAGAACCTTTGACAAGGTAGATTTGCCGGAGCCATTCGGCCCCATTATGGCGTGAACCTCGCCCGTTTTGACCTGTAAATTCAGGCCCTTCAATATTTCTTTGCCGTCGATAGAGGCATGCAGATCTTTTACTTCGAGTAACATCAGTCTAGTATTTTCTCCATTTCGATTCCGCCGACCCCGAACCATTCTTCAGGCGGCGTCTCTCACTACATAAAATCCGTCTTCTCATACATCGGCCTCGCGGCGGGCAGCACAAATGTCGTGTAAAGATAAAGCTTCGAAAAGCCTAGCTCACGAGCGTATTGTTCGAGTGTGTCGAGCAGTTGCTGTCCTACGCCGCGACCCTGCGCCGAAGGTTTAACGGCCATGCTGCGGATATAGAACCGTTCATCCTCGGCGAGAACCGACACGGTCCCAATCGCCTCATCATTGTCAACCGCGAGCCAGATCGGACCTTCGGTAAATCGCGGCTTGATAATCTCCGCAGTCGGCGTCGTATATTCGAACGCATCGTACGTATAGGCTGATCGATACGGTTCAAAGGCCTCAAGCAACAAGGCGGCGATGGTCGAAGCCTCAGCCGCGACGCCGAGTCTGACCTCAAACGGCCGCGGTTGCGCTTGTCTCGACATAAATCTCACCTTTCAAATAAAGTGTCGCTTCGCCGCCGATCTTTACCCGGTCGCCGCGAAGCGCGCAAAACAACTCTCCGCCACGTGCCGAAACTTGTCTGGCAAACATCTCAGTCTTTCCCAATTCTTTCGCCCAATACGGTATTAACGAACAATGGATCGCGCCCGTGACAGGATCTTCGTTAATCCCAATACGCGGGGCGAACATCCGGGATGCAAAGTCACAATCGTCGCCCGGTGCAGTCACGATAAATTCGTCGTAATCGATTCCAAGCAGAGCGTTGAAATCGGGCGACAGCTCCCGCACCTGCGTCTCGTTCTCGAGCCGCAATATTACCATGTTGCCCTGCATCTCCCAGACCTTGACCGGTACGATGCCGACCGCACAGGCGAGTTCGTCGCTCTGTTCGATCTCGGCCATAGGATAGGCAGGGAAATCGAGCACCATCCTGCCGTCCTCCTTCGTCACGCCAAGCTCGCCGCTGCGGTGCGAATGAAAGCGGATCACCTCGCTCTCTAGGCGCAAACACTCAAATATCACATACGCACTAGCAAGCGTCGCGTGGCCGCAGAGATTGACCTCGACCCTCGGCGTGAACCATCGGATGTCATACTTGTCACCGTTCTTAACAAAAAACGCCGTCTCGGCAAGATTATTCTCCGCCGCGATATCGAGCATTACCTCATCCGCCAGCCAGGCCTCTAGAGGTACAACCGCCGCCGGATTGCCGCCGAAAGGCTTGCTCGAAAATGCATCAACCTGAAAAATGTCGAGTTTCATAGTTATTTTTCACCGCAGAGTCACCGAGAACACCGAGAACACCGAGATCAGGAGATTACTCTTTATTCAGCGTTCTCCGTACTCTCGGTGGCTAATCTTTTTTGGCCGCGATCGCCTGTATCTCGATCTTTGTCCCAAAATGCAGATCTTTAACCGGTATCATCGCCCTCGCCGGACGATGTTCGCCCATCACGCGGGCATAAACCTCATTGACCTTTCCCCACAGTTCAATATCCGAAACATAGATCGTCATCTGCAAAACGTGATCGAGATCGCTCCCCACCGCCTTTAGAACCGCCTCAACATTACGCAAAGCGAGTTCTGTCTGCGTTTCGATGTTGCCCGCAAACGGCACACGCGTTAGAAGATCCATCGGCAACTGGCCGGATACGTAAACTATTCCGTTGTGCTCAATCCCGGGTGAATAATGGCCTTTCGGAATAGGTTGGTCTGGGGGTTGAATGAATTTCATATTTTCTTATGGCTGCGGGTGAACAACTTCATTTCTCTATCCTCCCCTCAACAAGTTGTTCACCCTCGATTTCTGAATGGTAGGCGTCGTCGATTGAGGCAAGTAAATATCCGCCCAACGAGCAAAAGAAAAAGAATGTCATGTACTGATAAATACTAAAACCTTGGTCAACCAAAATCCGATGCATAATAATAAAAAAAGAGGCGTAAAGGCCTTCAATAGTGCGGATATAGCAGTGAAACTGGCTAAATAGGAAAAGGCAATCCCGATCAACAGATAATAATTTTCAGCTTTATACGCGAAGATCGGAACGACCACGAGGGGCACAACGACGTACAAAATGGCGAAAATCCGGAACAGAAACTTCATACTATCCAACACTTCCCTCAAGTTTCAATCCCAACAGCTTCGTCGCTTCGACCGCGTATTCCATCGGCAGTTCGCGGAAAACTTCTTTGCAGAATCCGTTGATGATGAGCGAAACGGCGTCTTCCTGCGGGATGCCGCGTTGCTGGAGGTAGAAGAGCTGGTCTTCCGAAATCTTTGACGTCGTTGCTTCGTGCTCGACGCGGGCAGTGTTGTTCATCACCTCGATATAGGGGAACGTGTTTGCCTCGGACTTGCCGCCGATGAGCATTGAATCGCATTGGGTGTAGTTACGCGCTCCTTCGGCTTTCGGCATTATTTTGACCAAGCCGCGATACGAGTTGTTCGACTTTCCCGCCGAGATGCCTTTTGAGATGATCGTCGATTTTGTGTTTTTGCCAAGATGGATCATCTTGGTGCCGGTATCGGCGATCTGGGCGTTGTTGGTCAGCGCGACCGAGTAAAATTCGCCGATCGAATTATCGCCCTGCAATATAACGCTCGGGTATTTCCACGTTATCGCCGAGCCAGTCTCGACCTGTGTCCAGGAAATTTTGGATCGGACCCCGCGGCACGCACCTCGCTTGGTCACAAAGTTGTAAATTCCGCCCTTGCCCGTCTCGTCGCCCGCGTACCAATTCTGCACGGTCGAGTATTTGATCTCAGCGTCGTCCAGGGCGACAAGCTCTACGACGGCCGCGTGCAGTTGATTGGTGTCAAACTGCGGTGCCGTGCAGCCTTCGTTATAGGCGACATAGCCGCCTTCTTCAGCAACAATAAGGGTTCGTTCGAACTGACCCGCTTCCTGCGTGTTGATGCGAAAATACGTGGACAATTCCATCGGGCAGCGGACGCCTTTCGGGATAAAGACAAACGATCCGTCCGAGAAAACGGCTGAGTTAAGAGCCGCGTAATAATTGTCCCCAACCGGCACGACCGAGCCGAGATATTTCTTTATTAGGTCTGGGTAGAGTTCGACCGCCTCGGTAAACGAGCAAAAAATCACACCAGCTTCCAAAAGCTTTTTCTTATACGTCGTCGCAACCGAAACCGAATCGAACACCGCATCGACGGCCACATTCGCGAGCATCTTCTGCTCCGTGATCGGGATGCCGAGCTTTTCGAATGTCTTGATCAACTCAGGATCAACCTCGTCAAGGCTCGCCTTCTTAGCTTTCTCTTTCGGCGCCGAATAGTACGAGATGTTTTGAAAATCGATGTTCGGATAAGCAAAATTTGCCCAGTTGTCGGGCTGCTCCATCTTTAACCATTGGCGGTAGGCTTTGAGACGAAACTCGAGCATCCATTCGGGCTCGTTCTTTTTCGAAGAGATAAGCCGAACCGTTTCTTCGGACAGGCCCTTGGCGATGGTCTCGGTCTCGATGTCCGTGACAAAGCCGTATTTATATTCCCGATTTGTAAGTAATTCTGCTGCTGTTGACATAGTCGTTTTTTACCGCAGAGACGTTGAGACGCAGAGAAAACTCAAAATCACTTTTCGTACTGCTAAATCTCCGGTCATTTAATCAAGCCTTTATAAAACTCTCAGCGTCTCTGCGTCTCCGCGGTTTAATCTTCCTAAACCCCCTGCGGCTCGATCGTGCGGTGGATGCCCTGTATCTTGTGAAACATCGCATCAACGACGCTTTCCGAGCCGACGAGCTGGGCCAGCGTGATACGCGAAAGTGCATTCTCGACGATCTCGTGAAGCCCGACGATCACGGGGCGGATGCCGCAGTCGCCGTGATGCACACACGAATCGAGCACGCCAGTATAACTGCCGCAATGCTTTGTCATCACGTCCTCGTCGAGCACCTTTATGATCTCGTTTAGCCTGATCTCGTCCGATGGACGCGCCAGAAAATAGCCGCCCTTTGTCCCACGGGTCGAATGGACAAAATCCGCCTTGTTGAGCAGCCACATCAGCTTGCCCGCGTTTGCCGTCGAAATGCCTTCACGCTCTGCGATCTGTGGCAGCGTCAAACTCTCACCTTCATGCAAATTCGCAAGCTGCACCAGACACCGCAACCCGTATTCTTCTTGCGCCGAAATTTTCATGAAAGTTCTCTCAACAATAGTTTAGGTAATTACCGTAAGATAAATATTCTCAAATCATTATTTTTTTGTCAAGATTGTTACAGAGAGATTTTCTGCGTTATCTGCGTTTACCTGCAGCTAATTTCTTCCGTATTTATTTCGGATCTTAACGGCGCGTTCGATGAGATCGACGTTTTCGAGGATCTTGAGCCGCAGGTCTTTGTCGAGGTTTGGATTGTCGGCGAGGAATTTGTTGACGATCGCCAGAGCTTGCTCGCTTCGCTGGCCGCCGATAAAGGCACCGAGCCAGCCATTGACGAAGAATATCTTGCGCGAGCGTTTGAGATTGGGAAGTTCGGCCAGAGCTTTTTGCAGATACGGCAAAGTAAGTTCGTTATGCCTGACCGAGTTGAATGGCCCGAATGCAGCCTCGATCCAGCTTTCGCTGATGTCTTTGTTGGTCAGGAAATCACTCCAGTATTTAGCCTTGTTTTCCGCAGTCGCGGCCCCGGCTCTCGCGGAGTAGGCGTAGCGTTTGGCGTCGTCGCCGGTCTCGGTCTTTTCGAGGTCAGCAATCAGCTTTGCCGCGTCCGGATCGCCAAGAATCGCGAGCCGAGTGACGATATCAAAGCGGTCTTTGGTACGAAGCGTTATCTTCTGAGATTCCTCTCCTTGTTTAGGAGGGGTAGCTGCCGCTGCAGCAGACGGGGTGGTAGATGAGCCCTGAGCCAGCATTTCCTTGAGCACCACACGACCTTTTTCGGTCGAAGCGGTATTCACAAACGCGCGGTAAAATGTGATCCGCTGGCCGGGTGTCGGGGCGTGCTGCATGCGGTCGATGAGGATGGGTTCGAGACGCGTGGCGATGGCGGCACGCTGTGCGTCAGGCAAGTAGTAGTTCATCGCCGTGGAGACTCGGCCCAGCAGAGTCTGGATCGTG
>JBDSCV010000017.1:0-2864 GCA_039920905.1 Pyrinomonadaceae bacterium | reverse complement strand
AAACTTGCGGCGAACGGCGTCAAATTTTCGGATATTCGCCGGATCGTGCTGACACATGCTCACGAAGACCACTGCGGTCTGGCAAAACAGGTTCGTGATGAAGCTAAGGACGCAGAGATATTGGTACACGAATGGGAGACTGGGCATTTATTCGGACGTCTTGCTCAAGAAGATCACCGGCATTTGATGCTGCGTTCGGGTGTGCCTGAAACGGTTTTTTCAGAGATGAAGTCTTTATATGAGGAGGTCAGTCTGTTGACCGACTCGCTTGAGGACGGTGAATTCAGCCCGCTTCGTGATGAAATGGAACTGGAATTCGAGTCGGGATCGCTCAAAGTGCTGCATACGCCGGGACATACGCCGGGTTCGTGCTCATTTGTCCGCGAGGCCAACCGGACGCTGATCTGCGGCGACTGCATTCTAAAACGGATTACCCCAAATCCGATACTCTCGCCAGACCCGGTCGATCCGACGAAACGTTTTAAGTCGCTTGCCGAATATCTGGTGAGCCTCGCCAAGCTGCGGAGTTACTCGCCGACGCTAGCATATGGCGGCCACGGCGAACCTGTGACGGATTTTGAAGAGATCTTTCACCGGTATGTTCGTGCGATCGACGATAGGCAGAAAAAGATGATTGGGCTTATCGCGGGCGACGGTACCACGGCCTTTGACGCAGCAAAACAGCTTTTTCCGGATTCGTTCGATCACGACGTTCATCGTTTTCTGGCGATCTCCGAGGCCATTGCCCATCTTGATTATGCTGAAGGTGAAGGCAAGGTTGTCGTGGAAATGAGCGGCGGCGTCGAATATTACCGGTCGCTGTAACTCGCAGTCGCATAGGCCGGATTAAAGTTTCCAATAGAGTGCCCCGCCATCTCTCCGATCGTGTCGGTGATCTTTGTGATGCCGTCAAAGCCAGGTAGTTGCTGGACACGTTTCGTGACCGTTTTGTCTAGGCTTTCGAGGGCGTCATCGGCAGCGAACAGCGTAGCTATTGTCGTCTCTGTCCGGCTTTTTGCCAGCGAGCCCTGGCCGACCGGTGCCCAGAAATGTTCGATGACCCAGCGGGCCATTTTTTGTGCAAATTCATTCTTTTGCAATTCGAGCCGGGCAACGCTGCGGTAGAATTGGGCGTGAACGGCCTCTTCGCGGATGATCCCATTGACGATGTGAGTCAGCACCGGATGATCTGCCAAGGCGATGAGGCGGCGATAGCCGAGCGCTGCTTCCATTTCATGGATCGTGCCGAATGTCATGTGCGTCGCCGTAAATTTTTTACCGATCATGTTCGTGAGAGCCATCGTCAAGTAATTGATGATGTGATAGGACGTGGAAACGTCTCGGCGTACGTTAGTCTGCCATTCTTCGTCGGTCTCGTAACCGATCTCATTCAAAAAACGGTTTAGCACTTCGCCATGGGTAATTTCCTCAATTCCCCAACGCTCCATGAACTTGCTGATATGCGGATCTTTGCCCGTCGGTGTTCGTAGCAGTTCGCGATGGTACATATCCGTTAGTGTTTCGACGTCCCGCATATACAACAGGATCGGGATAAATTTCGCGTCTATCGGATGGTCTTTTACCTTGTGCCACGGGATCGCGTTAATAAATTCCGGCGTCAGGCAGCGCGGCTGCCGCTCGTACCATTCGAGAACATCTTTGTTAGTCTCAAAATTCATAACCCAAACTTACCGTGAATCAAAACGACTTGCTCCAAATTTACAATTCGCAAAACCGTCAAATTCGGATGCGTAAAATCGCTATCGTAATAATATAATCGAAAATATGAAAAAGTTGTATTTTATTATTCTTGTCATTATAACCTTACTGTCAACGAATTTCGCACAGGTTAATTCGCTGGCTGTTTCCGGTGAACGTCATCTCTCAAATATCAGGCAGTTGAGCTTTGGCGGCGAGAACGCCGAGGCATATTTTTCGTTCGACGGAAAACAGTTGATATTTCAGTCAAAACGCGACGGGCGCGGCTGCGATCAAATCTATTCGATGAACATCGACGGCTCAAATGTCCGCATGGTCTCAAGCGGCGAGGGCCGCACGACATGCTCGTATTTTTTCAAAGGCGGTAAAAAAATTCTTTACGCCTCGACCAGGGGTGGCAAAAAAGAATGTCCGCCAAATCCCGATTTCTCAAAGGGTTACGTCTGGGCGATCTATCCCGATTACGACATTTACACCGCGACGCCTGATGGCAAGAATATTAAGCATCTAACGACCTCACCTGGTTACGACGCCGAGGCGACGATCTCGCCGGACGGTAAAAAGATCATTTTTACCAGCGAGCGTGACGGCGACCTCGAACTGTACTCGATGGACACGAACGGCAAAAATGTCAAACGACTGACAAACGAGCCGGGTTATGACGGCGGAGCGTTTTACTCGCCTGATTCGAAAATGATCGTCTATCGGGGCTCGCATCCGACTGATCCGAAACTCGTTCAGCGTGACAAGGAATTGCTTGCCCAGCATTTGATCGTGCCGACGGTTTTCGAGGTCTGGACAATGAACGCAGACGGTTCGAACAAGCGGCAGGTGACAAAGCTGGGAACGGCGTCGTTCGCACCTTTCTCTACACCCGACGGCAAGAAGATCATCTTTTGCACAAATTATTTCGCGACCGATGCGCGTAAACGCAATTTTGACCTGGCGGTTATAAACGTTGACGGCTCGGGCCTCGAACGCATCACATACAACGAATCGTTTGATGGTTTCCCGATGTTCTCGCCGGACGGCAAGAAACTGGTCTTTGCGTCAAACCGCAATGCCGCGACGCAGGGTGACACGAATGTATTCATTGCGGACTGGGTGAATTAGACTCTTGATCATCGAACAAAGCCGCAAGATCA
>JBDSCV010000016.1:0-3282 GCA_039920905.1 Pyrinomonadaceae bacterium | reverse complement strand
ATCGCAGGTATTTTTTCAATGGCAAATTATCGTCAGACACGCGGTCGTAGATTAGCTTTCCTAAATTTGCCGGATCAATACTGACAAGAGCGTCGCCGCCGTAAGATTTGCCGACCACAACAACGTCCAGGCTTGTCTCATTCGACAAAAGGGAACAAGCAACCGTCTCAAGCGAATCCGCATATTTCAGCAGAGCGCCGTTATGCGTCACGAGCGGAGCATTCAACCCCAGCTCAATCCCAACCGGCCGCGCATCCCGAAACCGTCGCCCCGTCGCGATTGTCACCAGCACACCGGCATCTTCGGCCGCACGTATAGCCCCGCGATTGGCGTCGGGAATTTGCCCCAATGAATTTAAAGTTGTGCCGTCGAGGTCTAGAGCTAGTAGCTTTATCATTTAGGGCAAATAGTAATTTTTACAATTTCTCACGAAAGACATAAGGCCTAAGAACGATTCCGAGTAACCAAAGCCAGAGAGCCAGAAGTACGATAGACCAAGCAATGTCCAAAAGGCTGATCGAATTCAATACTACTCGGAACAGATCCGGAATTTCGATATTACTCCGAAAGGCTTTCATAAAATGATTAAACTCGTAAATCACCGCCATTGAGCAGATTGATGCCCATATTGATGCTCGCCTTACTTTCCAGCAAATATTATAAACAGAATCAGAAATGCAGATGCCGGATTCGCGAATGGCGTCAGACCATGACGTTCAAGAACGTAAATTCCTTCAGCTCTAATTAACTGTTCTACAACTGCCGTGACCCAACTCGCGATATTTAGTGAAGTCAATAGCCCCGATATTACAAGCAAGTTAGAACGCTCGGCGCGAGAGACAAAAATGTTGTTATTGACCTCCGTCATTTCCACGTTTCACCTCTCTTTCCTTCTCCAACCACTGCTGATACTTTGCTTTGCCTTTCTCAAACTCGGCTGCTGAGGCGTAGAACCAGTGGGAGCCGTCGTTTAGATCGACGTTGCGGACGTAGAACAGGTAATCGTTTGGTGTTGGGTTTAGGGCGGCTTTTATGGAGCTTTCGGTGACGGATGAAATCGGACCCGGCGGGATGCCGGTTTTGGTGCGGGTATTGTAGGGCGAATCGACTTCGAGGTCGCTCCTGTTTATCGTGCCGTCCCAGCGGCCCATCATTTTCGCGATGTAAACGTTTGTTTGGTCGATGCCGAGAGGGATGTTTTTGGCGAGTCGATTGTTGATAATACCGGCGACAATCTGGCGTTCGGCTTCGACTCCGGTTTCGGTTTCGATAAGGGACGCGATGGTCACGATCTCTTGCGGCGTACGGCCAATGTGACGAGCCTGTGCCGTCCATTCCGGTTTCCAAAATTTGCGGAACTGCTCGACCATTACTTTGATCGCATCGGCTGGTTTGGTCTCACGCGGCAAATTGTAGGTGCTCGGGTACATATAGCCTTCGAGGTTTTTTGCCTGCGGGGCGATGTCGCGGATCACCGACACATCGTCCATCAAGGCGAGGATTGCTTTGTCGTCGGCCGGAGGTGTTTGAGGGAACTTTTCGGCGATGCGTTTTGCGATATCAAACCGCGTAAACCCCTCAGGAATAGTCATTTTGATCGTCTGCACCTCGCCTTTCTCAAGCTCCTTCAAAACCTGCATCGGCGAAATCGGCGACGCAAACTGATATTCGCCCGCCTGAAGTTTGTTGGGGTCGCCGATGGTCCGAAGATAGATCAGTGTCGTCGCGTAACTTGCCAAAATTCCTTCGTCGGTCAGTTTTGCGATGATCTGCTTTGGAGTCGAACCTTTTTCGATCTGGATGAATTGGTTCGCCTTTTCATGCTGGTGCGCCGAGTTCATCGAACCAAACAGCCAATACGAGCCTCCCGCTACGCCTAGAATGGTGAGCACCAACAATGCAAACAGTATCTTTACAAATCTCATAGCAAATAAAACATCCACGAATCACGCTTCCGGCGAAACTCGTGGATGCGTCGAACGGAAATAGTTCCTATTTTTCTAATTCACGCGGCGAACGCGGTGATTTTGGCAGCTCATCCGGCACCTCGCGGGTTGCTGCAAACACTTCCTTAAACGCCCCGACGCTCGCCAAGACACCAGACGTCTCCATCGGCATAAAAATTACTTTCGAATTCTGCGTCCGCGCCATATCACGCATAGAATCGACATATCGCTGCGTGATCAAATACTGCGCGGTCTGGGCGCGATCGCCGATGGCGCCAGCGATCTGTGCAATCGCCTGAGCTTCGGCGGTGGCGTTCGTAAGGCGGGCCTGAGCCGCTCCTTCCGCGTCGAGTATAGCCGACTGTTTGTTCCCCTCCGAACGTGTGACAGCCGCCTGCTTTTCACCCTCGGCACGCGTGATCGCCGCCTGCTTGTCACCCTCGGCGGTCAGGATCAGTGCCCGGCGGTTTCGTTCCGCAGTCATCTGCTTTTCCATCGTAATTCTTACATCTTCGGGCGGAGTAATGTTTTTAATATCGACGCGTGTCACCTTGACGCCCCATTTGTCAGTCGCTTCATCGAGAATTAGTCTTAATTCGTTATTCACCTGATCGCGCGATGAGAGTGTGTGATCGAGGTCGAGTTTGCCGATAACAGATCGCATTCCCGTAAAGGTCAATTGAACGAGACTTCCAACCAGATCGTTAACCTCATAGGTCGCCCTGATGGGATCGGTAATCTGCCAATAGACGACGGAATCAACAGTGATCATAACGTTATCGCGTGAAATCACGGATTGCGGCGGCAGGTCGATAAATTGTTCGCGCGAATCGATAAATGTCGTTCCGGGCCTCACATTCGTCCAATACACGGCGCGCGGAGCTTCAAAGAAAGGCACAATAATATTCAAACCGCTGGCCGCGACGCGATGAAAGCGTCCAAGCCGCTCGATCAACAGCACGCTTGATTGCGGAACGATCTTGATCGTTTTCCAGGCAATAACAAGCAATGCGAAACCAAGAAACGCTAGAAAAACTGCACCGACACCAAAAATTTCAGGCATAAATTCCCTCCGTAAGTATTCTCAGTCAATATATCTCATTTCGGGCATCTTTGCTATAATTCGGTCAAGTTATGACTGTGAAATTATCAGATATCGAAGACGCCCGCTGCGTTCTCAAAGACATTATAATCCCGACCCCGATGCTAGCGGACGCTCGCCTTTCGCGTGAGATCGGAGCAAAGGCGCATCTCAAGGCCGAGTGTTTGCAAAAAAGCGGGTCGTTCAAAATTCGCGGTGCCTACAACAAGATCTCGCGTCTCAGTGACGAGGAGA
>JBDSCV010000015.1:0-4444 GCA_039920905.1 Pyrinomonadaceae bacterium | reverse complement strand
ACGATGACGACTTCGCCGCTCATGAAGCTGTTGCGGTCGGAGGTCATGAAGGCGGCGTATTCGGCGAGTTCGCTGGGTAAGCCGAGGCGGCCTTTAGCGACCCAGAAATCGTGCATTTGGAGTAGGCGTTCGGGCAACGTGTTGCCGAGATCTGTGTCAAAGATACCGGCAGCGATGGCGTTGACCGAGATGCCGAAATTCGCGGCTTCGCGGGCCAGGCATTTGGTAAAGCCGATCATCGCGGCCTTTGACGTGGCGTAGTGGACCGATGTCGGCAGGCTGCGGATGGCTCCGACAGACGTGATGTTGAGGATCGAACCGCTGCGTTCGCGGATCATCTGTTTGTAAAACGGTTTTGTGACGGCGAAAAGGCTGCCGACATTGGTATCGACCACCCAATCCCAGCTTTTGTCGGTCGTCGTCGCAAAATTGTCCGGTTTATTGACCGCCGCGTTATTGACGAGAATATTGATCGCACCCCATGCGTCTTTGATCTCGCGGGCGATGTGCTTCATACCAAAACGGTCGGTGACTGAGACTTTGAATCCCAACGCTTTCCGTCCGTGCGCCTCAATCCTTTTCTTAATATCTTCGGCAAGGTCGTCGCGTGAATGATAGTTAAACGCGACATCGGCGCCTTCGCGGGCAAAAACTTCGCAAATCGCGGCCCCGATGCCGCGCGTTCCGCCGGACACAAACGCACGTTTTCCTTCAAGTAATAGACTCAAGCAGTAATCTCCCGTAACGTAAACCTAAGTTATTAAGGTTAATCAAAAAATAGTTAAAAGTGAAAAGTTGAAAGTTAAAAGTGAACAAGAAAGTCAAAAGTAAAAAGCGGCCTTGCTCAGCCACTTTTCACTATTCACTATTAACTTTTAACTTTTAACGGCACTAGGCGGCGGCTCTGGCGGTTGTGAAAGGATGCGGCAGCAGTGCGTTGATCTCACGAATGATCTCGTCGGTTGAGTTTGGCATCGTCATCCCAAAAGTTGCAGCCCTCATCCGCGAATATTGGCCGTTTTCGATCAACAAATTTTGAATCGTCGGAACAATATCGATCGAGCGTCGGAGCAAGATTCCTGCACCTTGTTTTTCTAAAAGCCGCACGGTTCCCGCTTCCTGCGGCATTGGCGTCGTGGTCGCATCGGCGATGATCGGCAGACGGCACGCCAAGGCCTCGAAAGTGGTCAACCCGCCGAGTTTGGAGATCATCACGTTGGCCGACTGCATGAGCTTCTCGATTTCGTTTGAGTAACCAATGACCTTAACCGGAAAGTTTGCCTGCCTTGCGATGTGCTCTGCCTCGAGCCGAAGTTCTTCATTCTTTCCGGCGAGGAATATTGCCTGGACGTCGAGTTCCCCGCGAACCAGTTCGCGAAAAATCTGCGGAATATTTCCGCCGCCGATCCAGCCTGCGTTCAAAAAGATCGTAAATTTTCCGGGGTCTAGCCCGTACACGCGGCGGGCATTTTGAGCGTCAATTTCATTGATCTCATGAAACTTTGGATTGACCGGCATACCCGAAACCTTGATCTTTTCCGGCACAATTCCATAATCGATAAGCTGATCTCTCGCATCATCATTTGCCACGAGGTAAAGTGATACATCATCACATGCCCAGCCTTTCCAAAATCCATAACATGGATCAGTCACAACAGTTACAAGCGGAACCTGATCTTGTAGTTTAAATTCTTTTAAGATACGTGCAAAGATATGCTGGGTAAGCGGATGAACGCTGACGACGATATGCGGACACCATTTCTCAAATTGGTCGCGGACATATCCGATCGTCCTTTTTTGTACAAATTCGCGCGTCTCCGGCCGTATCTTATTGATCGCCCAGTAAAGGTATTTCATCCAGTGCTGCTTATTCTTGAGTACCCAATTATAAACATTCACCAGTTTTTCGGTGACGTGGTGCGACTCTTCGACAGCTTTGATAATACGAACAACCGACGAATCGCCTTTCCAAAATTTATCGAGTCCGTCCGAAATCGACTGTGCAGCAGAGCGGTGTCCGCCGCCAGTATCGGAGGAAATTATTAGGATTTTCGGGGTAGTTTGCGGCATGTAGAATTAAATCTCAGCTTAGGCTTTTAACGCAATTTCTTTTGCCGCAAGAAAAACGGCATCCTTGGCCGCTTTTTTCATTTGGCCCTCAAGCTTTTTGATTTTAACCAAGTGTCCGGCGTTGAAAGGTAGCGACGGGTAAAAGCAATTCGATTCGTGGGTGCAGAAGCAACCCGCACCAGCTTCTTTACGACGGGCCTTCATCATGTCGGTCTTCCAGGCAGCCTGGAAATCCCAATCGTAGTCACGAAGATTGAGCACATCCGATTTGTTTTCACATGACGAAAGGGCGCCATTGTCGTAAATCACGGCACCGGCACTGCCCGCATAACATTTGAGCTGTGCCTTGTTTTCCTCTTTGGTTTTCGCGATGAGATCGTGCATGTAAATATCGACCGCGGCCTTAAAAAAGCCGGATTTTCCGCCGTAGTTGTTCTTGAGAGCGGCGCTTTTTGTATCTTCGAGGATCATCTGCGAAAGCTGGCCGTAACGCTTATGGTCGAACTGTAGTTCGATCGGGTCGGCAGATGGCGGGCGAATGTAGTTGATATTCACCTTGTCCGGTTTCAGGTCGTATTTCAGAAAATCGTACCAATCAAAGATCGTGTCCTCGTTCGAGTGCATTACGCACGTACAGGTCTGAATATCGAGCTGCGGGTATTGCTCACGCTTCATCTGCTGCAAGGTTCGGGCCGTGTGAATGGCCTTGTCCCAACTTCCCTCTTTGCGGCGAATTTTCTCGTGTGCATCCTTCATACCGTCGATACCTAGAGCGACGCTGACGTTGAGTTTTGGGCATTCATCCATTATTCGGGCGACATCAGGGAAAATGCGCGGATGAATCTGGCCGTTTGACATCAGATATACCGAATCGAGCTTATTGTTCTCGTAAAAGGCACGAATTATCTCAGGCAGATCCTTTCGGGTGAAAGGCTCGCCGCCTGCGAGTACCAGAACGCCGAGATTGCCGCCAAGCGTTTCTGAAATACGAGCGATCTCGTCAGTTTTCATCTGCAATTTCTTACGCGGACGGTCGTCGAGCTCCTCGGTAAAAAAGCAGTGCGTACAGCGCATATCGCAAACACTGGTGACCAGAATATTTAGGAAGACTGGCGAGATCGGTCGTCCGACGACGATGCTCGCATATCGTTTGAAAATCTCTTTTGTAGCAAAATCCATTTTTAAATCTCTCTCGTAAAAACTGCCTTTCCTTTGATGCAGTTATACTCCGCCAAGTTACAATGTATCTCATTTTCAGCGATTTCAGCAACCAGCATTAACGAGTTAGAATGGTGATATGTTTCGTCGAATATACCTCGATAACAGCGCAACGACCCCGGTTGATCCGGAGGTTGTCGAAGCGATGATGCCTTATCTAACCAACAAATATGGTAATGCGTCAAGCATTCACTTTTTTGGCCAGGAAGCACGCGGCGCCGTTGATAAGGCCCGCCACCAGGTCGCCGCGTTAGTGAATGCGAGACCGAACGAGATCGTCTTCACTTCGGGCGGCACCGAGGCGAACAATCTTGCTATTCGCGGGCTGATCGAGGCCAATGCGACACATGGCCGTCACATTATCACATCCGCGATCGAGCATTCCGCCGTGATAAACGTCTGCGAAGATCTTGAAAAACTCGGCTGGCAAATCACATATCTGCCCGTCTATGACGACGGTGTTATGGGCTTCGCCGATGCTGAGGCTGCAATAACGGACGAAACCGTTCTGATCTCGATCATGACCGCCAACAACGAGATCGGCACCATCCAGCCTGTCAGAGAGATCGGACGCTTGATACGGTCGCTGCGGGAAAAAGGCAAAAAGATATGGTTTCACACGGACGCGGTTCAGGCGGCGGGGAAAATTTCGCTTGATGTGGAAACGACCGGCTGCGATCTGCTCTCGATCTCGGCCCATAAAATACATGCCCCGAAAGGCGTAGGGGCACTTTACATTCGCCGTGGCGTCCGTCTGCATCCGCAAAACATCGGGGGGCATCAGGAACGTGAAAGACGCGGCGGCACCGAGTCGGTTCCCAACATAGTCGCTTTTGGAAAGGCGTGTGAGATCGCCTTGAGCGATCTGGCTGTATCGTCTGAATCTCTTCGCGGTCTTCGGGATAGATTTGAAACGGCGGTTGGCAAGACGATCCCGGATGTAGTATTTAACGGCAATCGGGAAAACCGTCTGCCAAATATCTCGAATATTTCCTTCCGCTCTATTGAAGGCGAAGGCCTGCTCATAAATCTCGACATGCACGGCGTCGCCGTCTCCACCGGCTCGGCATGCTCATCCGGGTCACTCGAACCGTCCCCCGTAATTCGAGCCTTGGGAGCCGACGAAGAGATCGCCCGCGGCGCCATCCGCTTCAGC
>JBDSCV010000014.1:0-5427 GCA_039920905.1 Pyrinomonadaceae bacterium | reverse complement strand
GCAAGCAAACGGTATCGTTGCAAAGCTGAAATCGCACATCGAGCGCCAATTCATCCTTTCGTACGTCCGCGGTAGTTTTCAACGGGACCGTAAACGTAACTCCCGACGTAAAGAACTTTGTCTGTAACGGTTTACCGTCAAGTCCGGTAAAGAGAGGATCGGTTTTTTCAGCTGGTTTAGGAGATGTGATCTTGCCAGCGATCTCAAATGGCTTTCCGTCCGTGATCTTGATCGTTGTCGCGACGGGCCCGCCCTCGGGCTGTTCGAGCGCGTACAAATGCCAGCCCGGTTCTATATCGGCTTCTAACTCAGCCTTAATTGTCTCACTCAACTTTAATGATTCATCTTTCACGTCTGATGACAAACTCCACTTAGCCGGATTTTGGGCAAAAACCGACATTGAAAGGAGAATGGTTGTAAATAATATTTTAAGAACCACTTTGCTCATAAGACCTTGGACTTTCCCAAAACTATAACATTTTCGACACATAAACATCCGGTGAATCTTTTGCACAAACCCAGCCTCTCGCTTATAATACCGAACTTAGTTAATTGCAAATATTCGCCTTTTTATTCCGACGGAGGATTTGATTTTGTCAAAAGCAGCAACGCGTCAGAAACCGGCATCCAAAGCGGTAAAGACATCGACAAACGGTACAGGGAAAACGCCTGACAAGACTGTAAGCGAAGATTTTACGGACTTTGTTGAGGTAGAACAGGCAAAGGCGGAGTTCAATTCCAGGCGTGCATCTCAGCTGGTCTCGATCAAAAAGACCGATAAGAAACTTTTGCGCGATATGCTCTATCAGATGGTGCTCGGACGCCGTTTTGAGGAAAAATGTGCCGAAGTTTACCGGATGGGCAAGATCGGCGGTTTTTGCCACCTCTATATTGGCCAAGAGGCAATCGGCGTCGGCTCGATGATGGCCCTCAAGCCTACGGACATGGTGATCACGGCGTATCGAGATCACGTTCAGGCGATAATAAAAGGTATGAGGCCCGAGAGCGTTATGGCTGAGCTATACGGCAAATCGGGCGGCTGCGTCGGCGGCAAAGGCGGCTCGATGCACATGTTCTCTAAAGAACTCGAATTCTACGGCGGCCACGGCATTGTCGGCGGTCAGATCGGCGTCGGGACCGGCATGGCATACTCCGCAAAATATAAAAACTCCGGCCAAGTCGTAATGTGCTTTTTCGGTGAAGCCGCTGTAAATCAAGGCATGTTTCACGAATCGCTCAATATGGCCCAGCTCTGGAAACTTCCCTGCATCTACATTTGCGAAAACAATCAATATGGCATGGGCACGTCGCAGGAGCGGGCGATGTCGTCGCGGAGCATCGCGAAAAAGGCTGAGGCATTTGAGATGGCGAATGAATTCGTTGACGGCATGGATGTGATGGCCGTCCGCGAGGCGACCATGCGGGCGATCGAACGGGCGAGAAAGGACGGCTCACCGACATTGCTCGAAATTCGCGCCTATCGTTTTATGGGCCACTCGATGTCCGACCCTGGTAATTACCGGACACGAGACGAGATCAAAAAGTATCAGGAACGCGACCCGATCGTTCTTTTTGGGGACAGTTTGAAAGAGGCAAAAATATTCGGCTCCAAAGATTTCGAAAAGATCGAGTCGGAAGCAGTAGAAGCGGTCGCAAGGGCGGTGAAATTTGCGGATGAAAGCCCTTTCCCGGATGAGAGTGCACTTTACACTCACGTTTACGCGTAAATTTATGGCAGTTTTGACGATCCGCGACGCGCTGAATCAGGCGTTGCGCGAAGAAATTTTGAGAGATGAAAACGTCTTCGTCATGGGCGAAGAGGTCGCCGAATACGATGGCGCGTATAAGGTCACGCGCGGGCTGTGGAAAGAGTTTGGCGATAAACGTGTTGTTGACACCCCGATCACGGAGCTAGGCTTTGCGGCGGTCGGTGTCGGCGCGGCGATGGCCGGCCTAAGGCCGGTGATCGAGTTTATGACGTGGAATTTCTCAATTTTGGCAGCCGACCAGATCATCAATCACGCCGCGAAAATGCTCTATATGTCTGGGGGACAGTTTAAGGTGCCGATCGTCTTTCGCGGTCCAAATGGCTCGGCGTATCAAGTTTCGTCGCAGCATTCTCAGGCGTTGGAAGCGTTTTATGCAAACTTTCCTGGTCTCAAGGTTGTCATGCCTTCGACTGCGGCGGACGCAAAAGGCCTGCTCAAGTCTGCGATCCGCGACGACAATCCGATAATCTTTCTTGAGCAGGAACGGATGTACGGCCTCAAGGGCGAAGTTCCTGAGGACGACGATTTCACCATTCCGCTTGGGGTCGCCGACATTAAGCGCGAAGGCACGGATTGCACCATCGTCGCCCGCTCGATGACCGTCCCGCTTGCATTGCAGGCTGCTGAACAAATTCAAAAAGAATTTGACGTTTCCGTTGAGGTTATCGATCCGCGAACGATAAAGCCGCTCGACATCGAGACGATCGTCAATTCGGTTAAAAAGACCAATCGCCTTGTCGTTGCTGAAGAATCGCACGCATTCGCGTCGGTCGGCGCCGAGATCTCGTATCAGATCATGGACAAGGCATTCGACTATCTCGACACCCCGGTCAAACGCCTTTCAACGGCAGAGGCTCCAATGCCTTATGCTAAGAATCTTGAAGAGATGGCTCTGCCGGACGTGGCTAAGATCGTCGCGGCGGTGAAGGAAGTTTGTTATTTGTAAGGTTTAGATTTTTATGGCTGAAAAATTTTTAATGCCGAAACTCTCGCCCACGATGGAAGAAGGGCAGATCGCGCGGTGGGTGAAAAACGAGGGCGACAATTACGATTCGGGCGAAACGCTGGCCGAAGTTGATACCGACAAGGCGACAATGGAAATGACGGCGTTGTCGGGCGGAACACTGCTTAAAATTCTTAAAGGTGCGGGTGACACTGCCCTCCTTGGCGAGGCGATCGCGATAATCGGCAAGGCGGGTGAGGATATTTCGGCTTTGTTGGCAGAGACCGCGTCAAACGGGTCGCCAAAGGCAGAACCGCCTGCGTCCGCGGACGGCAAAGTGGCAACTGCCACAGAGGACACGGAGGAAACAGACAAAGCTACGGCTAAGACGGAACGACCGGTATCTGAACATGCCGTGGCTTCGATTCCTCGCCCCCCGACCCGCGAGTCGCAATCCAACGGACGTCTTATCGTTTCCCCTATTGCCGCTCGAATGGCCGCCGAGAACGCGATAGACCTGAAAACCGTCACCGGCACTGGCCCGAACGGGCGCATTATAAAGCGCGACATTGAGACTGCTCTGGAAGGTGGCGGCCAGCCGTCGGCAGCAAGTCAGGAACCTTCGAGAATATTTACGCCTTCGACAGTTGTTGGTGCGTCGGCTTACACCGATGAAAACACGTCCAAAATGCGGCAGATCATCGCCAGCCGTCTGGCCGAATCCATTGGTCCAATCCCGACGTTCTATCTCACCATCGAGATCGAAATGGACAACACGCTTGAGCTTCGCAAACAGGTGAATACCTCAGTTAGCGAAGATCAAAAGATCAGCGTGAATGACATTGTCGTTAAGGCGGCCGCGATGTCGCTTATCAAGCATTCGTTTGCGAACGCCTCGTATCAGGACAAGACGATCCGTTTTTATCAACAGGCCGACATCGGCGTTGCGGTCGCTATTGACGAGGGTTTGATAACTCCTGTGATTCGCGGCGCAAATCTCAAGGGATTCCTCGAAATATCGGCCGAGATCAAAGATCTCGCCGCAAAAGCCAGAGCGAAGAAGCTGCAGCCCGAGGAGTACACCGGTGCAACATTCTCAATTTCAAATCTTGGAATGTTTGGTATTAAAGAGTTTACAGCGATCATCAATCCACCCGAAGCCGGAATTCTCGCCGTCGGTGGAGCGGCCCCAACGCCGGTTGTCCGCGACGGCGAGATCGTCGTACGAAACGTCATGAACGTCACGATGTCGTGCGATCACCGCGTTATCGATGGAGCGACCGGGGCAAAATTCCTGCAAACATTCAAACAAATGCTCGAATCGCCGGGGATGATGTTGGCTTAATGTGACAGATCGCAAAGAATATACTGCTCCATATCTGGCACTGATCGCTGTCCAGCTTTTTTTCGGTTCCCTGCCTGTTATCGGGAAAGTCGTTCTCAAGGTTATTCCTCCTATTTCGCTTGTAGGTTTTCGTGTCGGTGTTACGGCGCTCGTGTTGGTCATATTTCAGGTGGTTCGCGGTCGGGTCTGGCTGAAAGAAAGGGGCGATTACTGGCGTTTTGCTGTCCTGAGTCTATTTGGCGTTACTTTCAATCAACTGCTTTTCATCAACGGCCTCTCACGAACAACGGCTTCGAACACATCCCTGTTGGCGGTCACAATACCGATTTTTGCCCTGTCGGTCGGGGCGATCGTTGGGGCCGAACGTGTTCGCCCGGTCAAGATAGCCGGCATCATCCTCGCCGCCGCTGGCGTGCTGATTATTGTCAATCCACAAAAAGCATCGTTTTCATCGGCGACCACTCTCGGCGATGTGATGATTATTCTCAATTCGCTTTCGTTTGGCATTTATGTCGCAACATCGAAAAGTATTGTCACCCGTAATGGTGCTTTTCGTTCGATGATGTGGGTGTTTATTTTTGCGGCACTCGTCTGCGTTCCGCTCGGGGCATGGTCATTTTCTTCGGTTGATGCGGCTACGGTCGAACCGTTGGTCTGGCTTCTTGTGCTGCACATCGCGTTGATCGCAACTGCCACTCCGTATTTGTTAAATGCGTGGGCCTTGGTCCGCGTTAACCCTTCGACCGTAGCAGTTTTTATTTATCTACAGCCTCTGATTGGATTTCTCCTTGCCGTTGCTTTTCTCGGCGAACATATTGATTCCACGTTTATAATCGCAGCTCTATTGATCTTTGCCGGCGTCTTCCTCGTAACAAAAAAATTCGTTCCGCTCGAAACCTGAGGTTGCATTTTGCGGACTTACTGCATCTAATGACTCAAAATGCCGACGCAGATCACACAAATCAGAGACGACGACCGAGATGTCACTATCTTGCGCGTCGACGGCGAAATGTTCAGCGATGACGCGGTGCTGCTGCAAAAGATCGCGATAGAAATGCGGGGCGAGACCGGCGACAATATTATTCTCGATCTTGCCGATCTGGATTTCCTCGACAGCGAGGCGGCATCGGTACTCAGGCGTCTCGCCAGTCTTGACGGATTTAGCATCGAAGGTATGGAAATATTTCTGCAAACAGTCGTAAATAATGTCGAACGGCATCACGGCTAACATCCGCACCTGACTTTTTTCCAAAAACCATTTACATTGTAAGAAATGAAAACGCAGGAGATAGCTGATTTTCTTTCCGCGGAACTTGTTGGTGACACCGATGTCGCTATCAACGCCGTTGCAGATATTAGCACGGCATCGG
>JBDSCV010000013.1:0-3190 GCA_039920905.1 Pyrinomonadaceae bacterium | reverse complement strand
ACACCGCCCAGCAATCCGCCGATCCTGAGATCGATGATCGGGACGATCTCGTTTTGTACCGGTACGCCGGAATTTAAGATCGCGAAAAGAAGTGATCCACACAAGAATTTGCTCAGTTTCATATTAGTTTAGTTGCTCCGATCTATGTCATTTGAGGATCGTCGTAAAATCCTAAAGCATGCAAAAATTATCAGCCCGATCACAGCGGTGATCAGGCTCGAAAGTCCCTCTTTTGCAAAATCTACATTTGTCAAAAGCCAAACGATCAGGCCGATCGAAAGAAAGGCTGCCCCGACGCCAAACGGAACGGAAAAGGGCGCTTGAGTGGGATCGCCGCGTCTTCGCAAAATGGGCAACGCGAGACATGTCGTCGCATAGACCAGCAGCCGTGTGATCGTCGCGATTGCCACGGCGGTGAGAAACGACGATTGGATCGTGAGGATAAGGCTCACAACTGCCGTGACAATGATCGCGACGTATGGCGTCTTAAATTTTGGATGGATTCTCTCAAAGACCGGGGGAAGATCACGTTGTTCGGCCATCGCAAACAGCATCCGCGTTGAGCTGAGAACACCGACATTCAGATTGCCAAAGATCGAGATCAATACGCCGACCGTTATAAACGCCGCCCCAAAGGGGCCTAGAAACAAAACGGCCGCATCGGCGATTGGCTTTTCAGACGCAGCAAGTCCCGGCAGCGTGCCGATCGACACGACCTGGATCGAAAGGTAAACGAGTGTGACTATCAAGATGCCCGCGATCAACCCGAAGGGAACAGTCTTTTCCGGCTCCTTAGTCTCGCCGGCGACAACGACCGGCCCTTCGAAGCCGACAAAGGCATATATCAGCAGTAGCACCGCAGTAGAAAATGCCGAATACTGCGGTGCTACCTCAAACATAAAATTGCTCCGTTCGACAAAGAACAACCCAACTACCACAAAGACGAACAAGGGAAGCAGTTTCCCGACAGTAAAGATATTGGTCATCATGGCCGATTCGCGAAGACCCCTCAGATTGACCGCTGTAATAACCAAAACGACCGCGCTCACTAATGCTATTCGCATCGCTCCTTCGTTTGCACCGGGGACGAAAAAGCCGAGATAAGTGACGAGCAGATTACAATTTGCGGCAAAGGTCGCAACGCGGACGATCCAATACAGCCAGCCCACCTCAAATCCGACCGCCGGGCCAAGCGCTGTTCTTGCATAAAGATACGAGCCGCCGGTGGCCGAAAATCTGCTTGCGACCTCAGCGTAACAGGCCACGATTAGGCCGACGATGACGGCACATGCGACAAACGCCAGTAAGCTGTAAGAACCGATCTGAGCAAAGACCTTGCCCGGCAGGCCGAATATACCGGCACCGATGATCCCGTTGATCACGATGGCAGTGAAATCCCAGCGGCCGAGGCCGCGTATCAGTTTTTCTTCATTCATTGAGGCTCGCAAAACGATTCTGGAAACTTTTAATGCTTTTCGTTTATACTCTTAAAACTGATTTAGGTAAAGAATTGAGGAGAGAATTAAATGGTTGGAATAATGCGGGCCGTCTCGAGAATGTTGGCCGTATGTCTGTTTGCCGGAATTGCGACGGCCCAAAAACCGGCGAAAAGCGGTGAGACCATTCGTCCCAAAATATACATGCCGCCGGTAATCGAAAGTTCGGCGGAGCTTCAAACGATCCTAAACACAGGGGTCAGAGACACACTTTCGTCTTTTGCTTCAAAAGGTTTTAAAGCTGAGGAACTTTCAGCGACGCTGATCGATCTTCGTGATCCGTCTCATTTAAAAATGGCGGAGGTTCGCGGCGGCGAGCGAATATATCCGGCGAGCGTTGTGAAAATGTTCTATATGGCGGCGCTTGAACGTCAGCTTGAGGACGGCAAGGTGACGATAACGCCCGAACTGACACGCGGCTTGCGGGATATGATCGTCGATTCGTCTAACGAGGCGACGCAGTACATACTCGACGTGATAACCGGTACATCGAGCGGGGCCGAGCTGCCACAAAAGCAATTTGACGCTTGGCAATATAAACGCAATCGCATCAACCGCTATTTCTCGTCGATGGGCTATACCAACACAAACGTCAATCAAAAAACATTTTGCGAGGACGCATATGGCATCGAACAGCAGTCACGCAATTACAAAAGCCAAAACCGCAACATGCTGACGACCAACGCCACCGCAAGGCTTCTGGCCGAGATCGTCACGGGCCGCATCTCGACCCCCGCACGCACAAAGACGATGATGGACCTGCTCAAACGCGATCCGTTTGCAAAATCAAACGACCCGGACAGCCAGGCGAGCGGCTTTTCAGGTAGAGTATTAATAGAACGTAATATGACGGATACCAAACTTTGGTCAAAGGCCGGCTGGACAAGCAAATCGCGTCACGATGCAGCCTATATCGAGACCGCCGACGGACTAAAATTCGTACTTGTGGTCTTTACCGAGAACCATGCGACGGAAACGGGCGTGATCCCGATGGTTGTTGGCAATATTATTGATGGAATGAGGAGAAATTGATGAGATCAGGAAATACGAGATCGAATTTACTTTTATTGGCCGCACTGTTGGTAAGTCCGTTATTCGCCTTCGCGCAGGGTTCTTATAAAAAGCCTGACAAAGCGATCCTGGATGTCCTTAATGCTCCGGCGATACCGACCACTTTGGTTTCGCCGACGCACGACCGGATCGCGTTGCTCGAACCGTTACGTTATCCACCTATCTCGGAGCTCGCCCAACCGATGCTGCGTATCGCCGGGCTTCGGATCAATCCGAATACAAATGGCCAGCACCGCCAAGCCTATTCAAATGGATTGAAACTCAAAAATGTCTCAGATGGTAAAGAGATTACCGTCACGCTTCCCGCGGGTGCCCAAATAATCTCACCGGCATGGTCGCCGGACGGGAAATCTCTCGCGGCGGGTAACGTTACACCGACCGGCGTGGAAATTTGGATCATCGACACCACCAGCGGCAAGGCTCAAAAGATCAAGGGAGCGTATGTCAATACAGCTTTCGGGGGATTTAGCTGGGAAGACTCCAAAACCATTTTAGCGACCTTAGTTCCGGCAAAACGCGGGGCTGCCCCCAATTATCAAAATCTCACGCCGACCGAGCCCAGCATACAAGAAACCAGAGGGCGCACAGGTGCGGTCCAGACATTTCAGGATCTGCTCAAAAGC
>JBDSCV010000012.1:0-7518 GCA_039920905.1 Pyrinomonadaceae bacterium | reverse complement strand
TCCCGCCTTACTCTTAATCCAATCCCTTTCACCCGTCTCAAGAAAGGTTTTCCATATCCAAACGGAATACAACACTAAACATACTGGTACCAAAGCAAAAAGCCAGAACGAGAAATTATCGTAATATGCGGCAAATAGTGCGGGCGGCAAAAGCATGAGGGACCCAACCAGCAAATTACTAAAATGGTTGAACAATCTAAACGGTACGCCGGCTATTCGTTTCGAGAACCAGATAACGGCAAATGCGTCGAAAATAACCCGAAAGCTCCACGCCGCCGCCGCACCTGCTACGCCGAACAGGTTGATCAAAATAACTACTATTACGGCGTACCCGATCAACTCTACCCAATAAAGCTTTGCAAAAATGTCCGTACGCCCTCTGGCCATGATAGTGCAGTGCGGAACGTAAGCAAGAATATTAAAAAACAGGCCGAAAAGCAGTATGTAAAATGGGATCGTACTCTCTCGCCCGAATTCCTCGCCCGCCCAAAGCGTAAAGAATGGCCTCGAAATTACGAACAGCACCAGCAACGCCGGAAGCAGCAATATTAGATTGAGCCGCATAGCGCGAGCGAAAAGTCCGTCAAATTCGCTCTTCTTTTCCGGGGCCAAAAGCTGCGAAAACGCGGGTATAAGAGATTGGATCATCGCGCTCGAGAACATGGCTGCCATGCCGGCGAACGTAAACGCTACCGAATAATACGCAAGCGATCTCACCGAAACCATTCGTGTCAGCGCAAGTTTTTCCAGATTGACGAGCAGGACGGCAGCAATAGCGCCGATGACGAGAGCGCTGCCAAATTTAACAAGCGGCCGAAGGAACGCCCGGGTGACAGTTAGATGAAACAGCTCTGGCAGGAGCTTTCCTGAGAAAAATAAGATACCGCAAATGCCCAGAACTCCCGCAAAAAATCCGACCCATACTGCTCCGATAACGCCGCCGCCAAGATACAGCACAAATGGCGTAATCACGGCCATCAATAATTTTGGCACCGTGTTGGCCAGAGTATTGAGATCCATCCTCAGCCTGCTGAGCATCGGTGTATTCAGCACCGAGCCCAGAATTCCCAGGACAAACGAGATCGATGCGATCTTTAACGCAAAATTCGCCGCACTCTGAAAATTCTCCGGCACGTTAAATTCTGAGACGATCTGAGATGAGAGTAAAAAGATCGGTATCGCAAATAGCAGCGAAGTGACTAACGCTATGAGCGTTGCCATTCTGACAATTTCGCCTTCCTTTTCCCGGTTACCTTCGCCGTATGCCTCGGAGGCAAACTTTGTCGAGGCAATTCCCATCCCAAAATCCGCAAAGCCAAAGTAGCTTGGTATAAGGCCTACGAGGATCAGAACCCCGTAACCCTCGCTGCCCAAAAATCGAATTGTAAACGGTGTTGCAACGAGCGCAAAGGCCATCGGCATTACCTGCCCAATGAGGGTCCAGAGGCTGCCTTTGACAACCTTGGTGGTCATTCCGGCGGTCGATGGTGCCTCAAATGGATTTTCTGCGGTTATGGAAATCGGGTCAGGTGTCACGTTGGAAGTTTATTTTTAGCGGTCGTGCGTGTCAAACGGTTTGGCTGGTCGGAGTTTCACCTGTCCATTGCTTTCACGAAGAACGAGGCGATTCGCAAATTGGGAGGCTAGATCTCGGCGCGGAATCGCTATTCTTTATACCCTCTCAGAACCGGTTCCTTAAACCCCGGAAGTTCTTTTTCGTAGGTAACAAAGAATTCCCGCACGGCCTCGTCGGTTCCGATAAAATAGGGTTGACACCCTTGTAAACGCGAAAGGCCATTTCATGATCGGGGATAAGCTCGGTTTCAAGTGTTAGTCCAAAACCTTCCGCTAAATCGGGTAGGCTTTTTTTATTCATGTCACTCTCCTGAGACATCAAAACCCAGCAAATCAATTGAGGTCATCGGCGCTATCGGGCAAATTCCCGACATATATCTCGCTTCCCGTTGCGACAAATTCCTTTGCTTTCTCGCTCATCCCGACGGCTAGCGCCTTTTCCGCTTCGACGCCTTGTTCTTTAGCATATTCGCGCACATCCTGCGTGATCTTCATCGAGCAGAAATGCGGGCCGCACATCGAGCAGAAATGGGCGAGTTTTGCACCCTCGGCCGGAAGCGTTTCGTCGTGAAACTCCTTTGCTTTTTCTGGATCGAGGCCAAGATTGAACTGGTCCTCCCAACGAAACTCAAAACGCGCCTTGCTCAATGCATTGTCGCGGAACTGAGCACCGGGATGACCTTTCGCAAGATCGGCGGCGTGGGCGGCGAGTTTGTATGTGATAACGCCTTCTTTTACATCCTGCTTGTTCGGCAGACCCAAATGTTCTTTTGGAGTCACATAGCAAAGCATAGCCGTGCCAAACCAACCGATCATCGCCGCACCAATTCCCGAAGTGATGTGGTCATAGCCCGGAGCGATGTCGGTCGTCAGCGGCCCGAGCGTGTAAAACGGAGCCTCGCCGCAGATCTCGAGCTGCTTGTCCATATTCTCTTTGATGAGGTGCATCGGCACGTGGCCCGGCCCCTCGATCATCGTCTGGCAGTCCATATCCCAGGCGATTTTTGTGAGCTCGCCGAGCGTGTCAAGTTCGGCAAACTGCGCCTCATCATTCGCATCCGCGATCGATCCTGGCCGTAAACCGTCGCCTAAACTAAACGCGACGTCATACGTCCGCATGATCTCGCAGATCTCTCTAAACCTTGTGTATAAAAAGCTTTCCTCGTGACGTGCAAGACACCATTTCGCCATGATCGAGCCGCCCCGAGATACAATTCCAGTCGTGCGCTTCGCCGTCATGGGAATATAGGGCAGACGAACCCCCGCGTGGATCGTAAAATAATCGACGCCTTGCTCCGCCTGCTCTATCAGCGTATCTCGGTAAATTTCCCAGGTCAGATCCTCTGCCTTGCCGTTGACCTTTTCGAGCGCCTGATAGATAGGGACTGTTCCGATTGGCACCGGCGAATTTCGCAATATCCATTCGCGGGTCGCGTGAATATTCTTGCCGGTCGAAAGATCCATCACCGTGTCAGCCCCCCACAGCGTTGACCAACGCATCTTTTCGACCTCTTCTTCAATGCTCGAAGCGATCGCGGAATTTCCGATGTTGGCGTTGATCTTGACGAGGAAATTACGTCCGATCGCCATCGGCTCGCTCTCCGGGTGGTTTATGTTATTCGGAATGATCGCCCGGCCGCGAGCGACCTCGCTGCGGACGTACTCCGGCGTTACAAATTCAGGTATCGCCGCTCCGAACGACTCGCCTTTGTGTTGATGATTTAGCGAAGAACGATCGCTGCGTTCCGAAAGTTCCAAATGCTCACGTTCCGCCTGTCGTCCAAGATTTTCGCGTATCGCAACATACTCCATTTCCGAAGTAATAATGCCTTTCCGGGCATAGTGCATCTGCGTCACGCACGAGCCGCTGATTGCCCTCAACGGAGCACGGCGAAGGCCGGGAAACTCCTCAAGTGCTCCTCGATCCTTGATCTTAGCCACCGCCTCCGCACCTCTCGTGAGGTATCCATTGTCCTGCGGCAGAATCTCGCGGCCCTCATACTCCTCGACATCCCCGCGTCCGACGATCCAATCCCTGCGAAGCGCTGGCAAACCCTCGCGAACGTCACATTTTATCGCCGGATCGGTCCAGACACCGCTCGTATCATACACTCGAACCGGAGCATTCTCGGCAATGCTACCATCCATTTCTTTGGATGGAGACAGAGCGATCTCCCGAAACGGCACCCTTAATTTGTTTTTGTTTTGATTAACCGTCGAGCCGTTGGTCTCGACATACACTTTCCGCGACGCCGGCAATTTCACTTGCTCGCTGCTTTGCTCCTTAGCATCTGACTTCTGACTACTTACTACTGAATTCTGTTCCATCGTTTTTCTCCCTTCGTCGGTATTATCCGCATCAGGTTTTTAGGGTCTTGTTCGTTAAAACAACTCTCAGCTTCGCAGCTCCCCCGAAAACTATTGATCGCAGGGTTATTTTACCAATTCTATCGAAAATAGACGATTCGTAAAAAATGTCGTTTCTATGCTGTTCCGCGCACATGCGCCAAATCGCGATACCCCTAGACTCAATTTGATAACAAGTATTACGGAAAACGGAAAGGAGTTCTAAATGAAAGCACTATATTGGTTATGGCACCGGCGATGTTAGGGTTGAGAGTGTGCCTGACCCATTTGAAGACTGAATCGAGTCCTAGAGGACTTCATGATTAGAAAGATAAGCCAACACTAGTTAAACCCATCAACTAAAACAAGAAAAGAGAAAGAGGATGTCTGAAAAGTCGATAGAGTGAGGATCTCCCGGTCATGAACTTAATATCGTCCATTGCAAAGACGTTTGTCGGATCGGCCATCGCCAGGGTCAGCGTGGCTCCGACTTTGGAGATAGGAAGGACGGAGTATTTGAGGGCAACGTCTTCGGAAATGAGCTTTATTACATCGGCATTGATCTGGAATAGGTCGAGATTTATCGTCTGCACACCGTATTGACGGGACAAAACGGCGGTAACGACATCATCCTACACATAACCTAGCCTGACGAGATTTGACCCGAGCCGCCCACCGTTCGCGCGTTGGTATTCGAGCGTCTCACGCAGTTGCTGAGACGTTATTAGATTTTCGCGGACAAGAATTTCGCCAAGTTTTGCTGACATTTAGTGCGGTATGTATGCTTAGGTCAAAATGACTGAGAGATTAGTTAGCAAACGATGATAAATATTGTTGACTCCTAATAATACATTGTTAAACCTGAGGGTGTCAACAAATCTTTTTCAGAAATGATTGAGGTTTTTAGAGCACGTTTGGCAAGGGAATCGGTCAGAGTGCCTTAATCCTGCGAGACCATGTCCTTTTTGAGTTGGACGATAAACGACCTAACGGCAGTGGCTTCGACACTGTCTGGGAAAACGCGGAGAAATTCTTCGTAGAGAGCGATGGCGTCGGTATATTTTTTTTGCCGCTCATAGACAAGGCCGAGTAGTTGGTAGATGATGATCGCGTCAGGTGCACCGGAAAGTTGTTTGACTGCGGCCTTTAGATTTTTTGCAGCTTCGCTGTAACTAATATTTTCGTTATTAAAATCGCCTGACCCGCCAAATCCCTCAGCCTTTTCTTTGTACAAAAGGCCCAGACCCGCATAAGCCTCAGGTTGAAAGCCTTTTCCTTCAACGATCGCACGTTTGAAAGCTGCAACCGACTTGTTCTCGTCACCGTTTTCCTTATGGATACGGCCCTCGACGGCTGACGCTTCGGCATAGCCGGGACGGAGCTTTCGGGCAGTGGAGATGGCGGCCTTCGCGTCATCGAGGTCTCCGGCTTCGGCAAGAACGCGAGCGAGACCGAGAAAAGCCTCAGGGTAAACGGGCCGCAGCTTGATCGCCTTTCGGTAAGCCTCGAGCGATTTGTCGCGGTCGGGGGTCGAAAGCCGCTCCGCCTCCTGATAGGCGAGTTCGGCCACGTCTGTGGTCTTCACTAACGTGATCTTGACCTCACCTTTTTGGGCAGCGGTAAGAGGCTGCAGCTTTTCGTTAAAGCCACCGGCCCGCAGCCGGAGAGTATGGATCCCCGATGTAACTGTTTTTATGACAAGCATGCCAGTTTTGTTGGTTCTACCGTACCGCACGTCGTCTAACCATATGATTGTGTCAGGCTGCGTCGAGACAGTGATCGAACGGTATTGAATGGGCGCGGCCTTTTTGACCTGCCCTACACAAGGGTTTGCATATATCAGCAATGCGGCAAGCGAAATAAATATGTTTATGTTGAGGCGACGTTTCATAAGGTGTTTTGATAAGGTAATTCTATTCGACGATGGAGCAAAATCTTTCGTTGCATTAATTTTCTCCACTCCTCTCCCAAAAGAAATTCGTTACCAAATAGTCCTGCCCTTTTCTTATGGAGAAACAGAGGTCAAACTGTGTTGAGCAATATAAACAATTGCGCCTGCAAAGTAGCCCAACAAAGCAAGAAAGGCGATCTTTTTTACATACCAGAAAAATTCGATCTTTTCTATACCCATAGCCGCGACTCCGGCCGCCGAACCGATTATCAGGCTGCTGCCGCCCGTTCCGGCTGCATAGGCAAGAAATTCCCAGAAATAACTGTCCGTCGGATATTGCTGCAGGCTATACATTCCCTGCGCGGCCGCCACTAACGGCACATTATCAATAATTGCAGAAAGCAGTCCGAAAACGAGAATAATTACTGTTTCATTCCCTATGACACTCGACAGCCATTGGGCAACATGTGTCAGCTGACCTGTTGATTGCAGTGCCGAAATGCAAAGCAGAATGCCTAGAAAAAATAAAATGCTCGGAGTGTCGATCTTTTCCAGAGCATAAACTACAGAAAGAGCATCCCTGTCCTTTTCTTTTTTATTACGATGGAGCAATTCCGTAACGACCCACATCACACCCAAACCCATTAGCATTGCCATAAACGGCGGTAAATGGGTGATGGTTTTAAAGACCGGAACAAAAATAAGTATTGCCAGCCCAAGAAAAAATAGGAAATTCCGCTCGGATTCGGTCGTAGTCGATGTTTTTTTTTCTTCGACTACCGGTGGTTCAAATGTGCCGCCAACACGAAAAGAAATGAAGATCAACGGCACCAGCAAACATACGACGCTGGGTAGAAATACGCCAGTGATGATATTTACCGTCGTAACCTGTCCGCCGATCCATAACATCGTCGTCGAAACATCACCGATCGGCGACCAGGCACCACCGGCATTGGCAGCCAATATAGTGATACCGGCAAGTAGCAGACGCTTTTCGCGGTCAACCAATATCTTACGAAGCATCGATACGATCACGATGGTCGTCGTTAGGTTGTCTAGTGCGGCCGATAGGAAAAATGTAATGCCGCCGATGATCCAAATTAGTTTTACAGTGCTTTTCGTCTTTATCTTGTCGGTTATTATCTGAAAACCGTCGTGGGCGTCGATCAGCTCAACAAGGGTCATCGCTCCCAATAAGAAAAAGAGAATTCCGGAAATCTCGCCCAGGTGTTCGAGAAGTTGATGGCTGACAAGTTCCTTATCCGGCTGGTTAAGGATGTAAATAGTCCAACACAAAACGCCCGTCAACAATGCGCTTGCGGCCTTGTTTATTTTGATCGGGTGTTCGAAAGCAATGGCTAAATAGCCGATAACGAATATTAGTATTATCGCAATTTCCATATTTAGGCAGCTTATTTTAAAAGATTTCCGGTTAGGTGATTGCGTTGCCAACGGAACTTTTCAAATCTAATTCAAATACCATAATAGTATTTTCTGTAAAGGAATCTCGAAACTCTGTATTCGATTTTCTACCACTCTTGACGTTTCCTGCTACGCATCTATAATTAGATGTTTGTGGCTGGGTAGCTCAGCTGGTTAGAGCGCGGGATTCATAACCCCGAGGTCGAGTGTTCAAGTCCCTCTCCAGCCACCATTAAGATTTGGTTTCAGGGTTGTCGCGAGTGGGCAGCCCTTTCTCGTTGGGT
>JBDSCV010000011.1:0-13064 GCA_039920905.1 Pyrinomonadaceae bacterium | reverse complement strand
GGCAAGCCCAAGCGTGGGGTATTCGAGATTGTCAAAACGTTTCGGGTAAAGTGCCGTCTGGCTGGCTTCGGATTGATATTCTTCAAATTTCATAGGTTTTTTGCGGCTATTCTAATCTTCGACGCTTGGCGGCGTCAACTGTGTTTTTCATTAGCATCGCGACGGTCAGTGGGCCGACGCCGCCGGGGACTGGTGTGAAATTTACTGCTTTTTCCATTGCGTTTCTCGGGTTTACATCGCCGATAAGCGTAAAACCCCGATTGTCGATCGTCTTAAGCCGCCTATCTAGTTCCTCGCCGTCAAAAAGCTTGCGGGCAAATTCCGGGTCCGAGACACTATTGATTCCAACATCGATGACCGTTGCGTTTTCGCCTATATGTTCGCCCCTGATGAATCCGGGACGGCCCATCGCGGCGACTAAGATATCTGCTTGCCGGGTAATATCAGATAGATTTGTGGTTCTCGAATGGCAGATCGTCACGGTCGCGTTTTCCTGTAGCAACAACATCGCCATCGGCTTACCGACGATGTTGCTGCGGCCAACAATGACGGCGTATTTGCCGGCAATTTCGATATCCGAACGTTTTAGAATCTCGATGATGCCGGCGGGAGTGCACGGAGCTAGAGTCGGATAACCCTGCATCAAACGGCCGGCATTTATCGGATGAAAGCCATCGACGTCTTTTTCCGGGTCGATACGTTCCAGTATCTCACGTTCGTCTATCCGTTTTGGCATCGGGAGCTGAACCAAAATGCCATCAACATCCTCACGTTTATTCAACGTATCGACAACCGCAATTATCTCATCTTGTGAGGTTTCGGTCGGAAAATGCATGTGTTCGGAGATGATCCCCAATGCCGCAGCGGTTTTGACTTTACTGCCGACATACACGGATGAGGCGGCGTCCTCACCAACGCGAATTACAACCAGACAAGGCGAAAAACCGTACGCCTCCCGAAGGTCGGCGATCTCAACCGCGACCTCGGCCTTAATGGCGTCGGCGATCATTTTTCCGTTCAAAATCTTGGCTGGCATAATGCTTTCGAGGTGATTTTACAGGAAAGTTAAGATCTTTGCTAAAATCGGACCCAAATAGACTGGAGCAGCGATCACCCCTTGTTGCCGTCTTGCAAAAGGTTGCTTGCGCCGCCGTCTTTTACTTGTGACAATCTTGCTTATTATATGCGAGTTACAATTTTTCTATTTTTCACCAGTTTTTTTCTTTACTCTTGCCAAAGACCGGAAACACAAACCGCCTCGCCGAATGCCAAACGTTACCAAATAAAAGGCACGATCGTCTCGGTCGATAAAGCAGCCAAAAAAGCCAAGATCGACCACGAAAAGATGGAAGGTTTTATGGACGCAATGACGATGGAATTTCCGGTGCATGCCGATTGGGCCCTGGACGATCTGACACCCGGCGCGGAGCTCAACGGCGAACTCGTCGTCGATAGCTCGGCAAAAGAGCCTTTTTGGATCGAAAACATCAGTATTGTCGCCCCGGCAAAGGCCGGGCAGACAGACCCGCCGATCAACGAAAACTTTGCGCAGATCGGACAAGACGTACCCGATTTTTCAATGACAAATCAGGATGGGAAACATATTTCTCTCAAGGATTTTCAAGGCAAAGCTCTCGCGATCACCTTTATCTATGCAAAATGTCCGCTGCCGGAGTATTGCATCAGGATGTCCACAAATTTTAGCGATCTTGCCAATCAACTGAGCGGAAATAGCGATCTAAAAGACAAAATTCGCCTTCTCAGCATCTCGTTCGATCCGGCTAATGACACGCCGGAAAAGTTAAAGTCTTACGGACTTGGGTATTTGGGAAAAGGTGCAAAACCCGACTTTAACGTCTGGCAATTAGCTGTCGGAACCGACGACGAGGTTCGAAAGATAGCGGACTTTTTTGGCCTTCGCTACGAGGTTGACGCAAGCGATAAAACGCTGATAAACCACTCGCTCCGGACGGCGGTGATCGGACCTAACGGCAAGGTAACTAAGATATTCGCGGGCAATGAGTGGACGCCCGGTGAGCTGCTAAAAGAGTTAGAGGCGGCTGGTGAAGTACAAAAGTGAGTTCCGGATTGAAAGTTGTAAACAAACTGCTAACCTAGCCATATTACTCAGATAAATTTTAACTTGGAGCATGTAATGCGAAATCTATTGATCCGTTTGTCCGTTGTAATTCTCATTTTCACCGTTGCTGCCTCGGCACAGAAGCGGAACATTACCGAAAAAGACCTTTTCGATTTTACATGGGTTGGTGACTCTCAGATATCGCCGGACGGATCGACCGTGGCATTTGTTAAGGTCACCGTAAACGCAAAGAAGGACGGCTACGACACTTCTATCTGGTCCGCTTCCACCGTCGGGACCGATGAGCCGCACAGATTGACGAGCGGCAGCCGGGACACGACGCCGCGATGGTCGCCGGACGGAAAGTACCTTGCTTTTGCGCGTGTTACAGAAAAAGATGGCAAATCCGATTCACCGCAGCTTTTCATGCTGTCGATGTCGGGTGGTGACGCATTTCAGTTTACAAACCTGACGCGTGGTGCCGGCGGCCCCATCTGGTCGCCCGACGGCAAATCGATCGCATTTGGCAACGGAGCGAATGCCGAGGATCTTGCGAAGGCCGGTAAACCTGCCCCGACGCCTGCTGACGGCCACGATAGCGATGTCCGTGTCATCACGCGCTCAACATACCGCGCTAACGGAACGGGTTACAACGATAACGCCCATCCGAATCATCTTTGGGTGATCGCTGCACCACGCACGGCCGAAGACAAGCCGACGCCGAAGCAGATCACGAGCGGCGACTGGAGCGAAGGTGGGTTTGTCTGGTCGAGCGACAGCGCCCAGATCTATTTTACATCGAGACACGTGGTCGAACAGGATTTTGAATTGGGTGCGACCGAGCTTTACTCGGTGCCGGCGGCGGGCGGTGCACCTGTACTTTTGACCACGATCGATATGGGCGCGGGCGGTTTATCGCTTAGCCCGGACGGCAAGCAGTTTGCTTTTGTCGCCTCGCCAAACAAGCCGGTCAATTCATACACGCAGCCTGACCTATGGTTGATCGACGCCGTCAAAGATGCCCAGCCGCGAAATCTAACAGCAGGTTTTGATTTCGACGTTTCGTCCGGTGTTGGCGGTGACAATGCTCCGCCGCGTGTGGGAGGCGGCGGTGGTTTGATCTGGGCACCCGACGGAAAAAGCATCATCACCGTTTACGCTCAAGAGGGCAAGGCAAATCTTGGAAAGTTTGACGCAGCGACAGGAAAAGAAACGGACATTACCAGCGGCAATCAATCGGTATCGTCGTTTCGGGTGACACCGGACGGTTCGAAGATGGTTTATTCTATCTCGACGCCGACGCGTATCGGCGATCTGTATGTGATGGACAAAAACCGCCAATCTAAGCAGATAACTCATATCAACGACGCTCTCTTTTCAAAGCTCAATCTCACCGAGCCAGAAGCGATTTGGTACAAGAGTTTTGATGGAAAGAATATTCAGGCATGGGTGCAAAAGCCGCCCGATTTTGATCCAAACAAAAAATATCCGCTCATTCTGAATATCCACGGCGGGCCGCACTCAGCTTACGGCTACGTCTTTGACCACGAATTTCAATGGATGGCGGCAAAAGGCTATGTCGTGCTCTATCCAAATCCGCGCGGCAGCACCAGCTACGGCCAGGATTTTGGCAATATCATCCAATACCACTACCCCGGCGACGATTACAAAGACTTGATGGCCGGCGTCGATGAACTGCTAAAACGCGGATACATTGACGACAAAAAACTAGGTGTCACGGGCGGCAGCGGAGGCGGTCTGCTGACGAACTGGGTGGTGACCCAGACACAGCGGTTTGCGGCAGCCGTTTCGCAGCGTGACATCGCCGACTGGCGTGATTTTTGGTACACAGCCGACTTTACGCTCTTTCACGAAACTTGGTTCAAGACGCCGCCGTTCGAAGATCCAGAAGACTTTAAGGCACGATCACCGATCACCTACATCAAAAATGTTACGACACCCCTTATGCTGATCCTAGGTGAGGCCGATTATCGCACACCACCCGCAGCTGGCGGCGAGCAAATGTTCCGGGCGCTGAAATACCGCAAGATACCGACCGTAATGGTGCGTTTTCCAAACGAATCGCACGAGCTTTCGCGTTCCGGCCAACCATGGCACCGGATCGAACGCCTTCAGCACATCGTCGGCTGGTTTGATAAATGGCTGATGGGAATGGCAAAGCCTGAGTATGAGGTTTCGCCGACGAAATAAACCTTGAAATGATTCGGAAATAGCAGTATTTTTACTATATGGGCGTTGTGATCGACAATATCGAAGAGATAGCAATGGTGTTGCCGTCAGAATCGCGCGTCAGATTGGCGGGGATGCTTATCGAAAGTCTGGACCCGGATTCTGAGTCGCAGGAACTAAGAGAAGCGCGGATAACGGAGCTTAGGCGACGGGTTAGCGAGATCAAATTGGGAACCGCAAAGTTTATCAATGCCGATACTGCTTTCAAAAAAATCGACGAACTTTTGGCGAGATGAAGTCCAGATTCCTTTCCACAGCCCTCGAAGAGTTTGAAGTTGCGACCCAGTATTACAAGGTAATAGATCTCCTCCTTGGTTTGCGATTTCGCATTAGCATCGCCGATGCGATTACGTTCCATTTGTCATGAACCACTCCTTTGCCCCATTTACGTCGATGAGATCCGCAGGCGAGTTTTACTCGATTTCCCCCATCTCATTTTCTACATACAAACCTCTGACGATACAGCGATCATTGCAATTATGCACCAGAGCCGAGAGCCAGATTACTGGAAGCAGCGGCTGGATTGATCTCAACCGAATACTGTCTTTCCCGCAACCATGGTCATCACAACATCTCTTGCATTCGAGGCGAAAACGAGGGCAGTGTGAATGTCGTTGACCGGTTGTTGAGCGGCATTCGTGAGCGAGATGACCGCGATGTCAGCTTGTTTGCCGGGTTCGAGTGTGCCGATTATTGCTTCGAGGCCAAGAGCCTTGGCTCCGCCGAGAGTTGCAGTTTCGAGCATTTCTTTTGCGGTAATAAATCGTTTGCTGCCCGCTCGGTTTCTAGCTGTGAACGCGGCAAATCGCGATTCTTCGAGGATGTCACAGACGTTGTTGCTCGCTACCGAATCGCTTCCCAAACCGACCGCGATCCCCGCGTCAAGGAATTGCTCAAGCGGTGCATATCCGTGGCCAAATTTTGCGTTCGATTTGGGGCAATGGGCGATCTTTGCACCGTTAGCCGAGATCTTTTTGATGTCGCTGTCCGAAACCGTCACGCAATGAGCGAGCAGAGGCTGGGTTGAGAGGACGCCGAGGCGCGTCAGATACTCGATAGGCGTACAATCGGGACTGCTCCATTCGACGCCAAATTTTTCGTAGATGCCTGAAAAAAAACCTGTCCCCAGCGTCAGCAGTTCGTGCTCGTCCGCCGACTCGGCGGCGTGGATGGTCAGCGGAACGCGGTTAATTATTGCATATTCCGCTAGCAGCTCAAACAGCCGCGAGCCGACGGTGTAAGGCGAATGCGGCGAGAGGCCGACGCGGACCAGCTCAGTTTCTTCCCCGCGGAGAGCCTCGTACTTCGCCGCGAGTTTTAGAAAATCATCATCCGCCGTTCGATTGTCCGGCGAAAATTCGGTTTCCTGAAATACAATGCCGCGAAGCCCGACTTGTTTCAGGGCCGCGATCCCGGCGTGTCCCATTCGGCCAATGTCGCCGAAACACGTCACGCCCGCACGGGCACCCTCCGTTGCACCGGCCACAGCCGCAGCGTGGATGTCGTCGTCCGACATCCTTTCCCGAATGGCGTTGAGCCGCAGCAGCCACGCCGAAAAATCGTGTTCGACATCGTCAAGGCTCCCGCGCATCGATGTGATCTCAAGATGCGAATGACAATTCACAAAACCAGGAAGTATCGCGGCTTCACCAAAATCCTCTACGTCAGCCGAAGGGAATTTGGCAACGATCTCGCTTCGGGTTCCAACGGCAACGATCCTAGTGTCCTTGATCGCAACCCCGCCTTCGTTGATCGGTGAAGTGGAGATGGGCAGCACGTAATCAGCCGTAAGAATTTTCATTCTATTTCTGCACTTGCTCCGAGCGATAACGTGACAGGATCGACGTGACGTAGTTTTTTGTTGACGAGATCGCGATGCGGTCGATAAAATTGGCTTCCAACAGCGTTGCCGGATCGCTGTATTTTGTCCATTCCCCGACGCGGCTTGGACCGGCGTTGTAGGCGGCGAGTGTCATTGCGGTCTCGGCCGGGCGGCTCCTGTACGGTTCGCGCAGTTTTTCGAGGTACCAGCAGCCGGCCTGGATGTTTCGCTCAGGATCGGACAGGAATTCATTTACGTTCTCGGCAGTTTGTTTCTCAAATTCTTTGAAACCGGTCTCTTTTGCCCATTCGCGGGCGACGGTTGGCGTTACCTGCATCAGTCCAACCTCTTCGGCTGCACCGGTTTTCCACGCCCGAAAATAAGTTTCCTCATAGATGAGGCTCCAAACCAGTTTTTCGTCGAGGCGATAAACGCGGGCCTGCCGGGCTATGAGTTCGTCGTAGCGATGAACCCAATACGACGGAAAAAATAACGCCGCCGATCCCAGCACCACAGCCAATACGATCAGGCACGAAAGAAGATATCGAAGCATTTTAAAGTGTGTCGAGGCTATCTATCACCCGTCTTGCTTAATTTTTAATTTCCCATTCTTGTTTGACGCGTCAATGTTGACAGGGCTGACAGGTTCCATCCGGTAACGCTTTGCCTTGGCGGTCCGGTTACCTGAGCGAGCCATCTCAGCAAACAGGTCAACGTCATAATCCGCTTCGAGCGCCATCTCACGGCGGATCTCGAGCAGAATTTCCAAAAATTTAGGCCGACGATACATAGTCCTTAGTAAGCAATTGTTTACTCTCGGCTCGTATTCGTCAACCTTATGTAAATAGGCTTTTGTCGATTTGGGGTTTTACTGGATCAAACTCAGGGTTGGAACATCTTCGAAACGGTTGGTGGGAATCGCCGCTTTGTCGGCTTTTGCCAGAAAATCCTGCAAATGCGCGAATTGCATTGGCTCCGCTAACAGAAAGCCCTGGCCGCTTTCGCAATCAAGGATTTTGAGTGCTTCGAGTTGAGCGTGGGTCTCTATCCCTTCGGCTACGACGCTCAGGCCCATATTTCTCGCGAGCGTAATGATAGCTCGGACGATCTCGTCATTATTACCGTCCGAATTGATCATTGAGACAAAGGATCGATCGATCTTCAGCGCCGAGACGGGCAGTTTTTTCAGATAACCAAGGTTTGAATATCCTGTACCAAAATCGTCAATATTTATCTCGATCCCGCTGTCGCGAAGTTCGTTGAGCATTACTACTGCCCGGTCGTGATGTTCGAAAAAGACGGATTCCGTGATCTCAAGTTTTAGATTGGTTGGCGAAAAGCCCGTTTCTTTAAGAATGCCTTCAATATTTTGAACCAGAGTTTTTTGCCCGAATTGCCGGCAGGACAAATTTACGCTTATTGAGTATTTCCTTTTATCAGTCGAACGATTTTGAAGCGAACCAGCCTCTCGACAAGCCCGGCGAAGCACCTGCTCGCACAACCGATCGATCAGACCTATTTCTTCTGCCAGTGGAATGAATTTGCCCGGCGGGATCTGGCCAAGCTCGGGATGGTCCCAGCGTGCAAGCGACTCAAAACACTCGATCTCGCCAGTTTTGAGTGAATAAATAGGTTGATAATAAACCTGGATCTCTTGGCGTTCGACGGCACGGCGAAGATCGGTTTCGAGCCGGAGTATCTCTTTCGCGGCGCTGTGCATCTTTTCGTCAAACACCTCGTGGCGGGCCTTGCCGGCGCGCTTTGCCTGATACATCGCCGTATCCGCGTCGCGCATCACGTCCTCGGATAACAGATGAGTGTCCGAGGCATGCAGAATGCCAATACTTGCTGAACTGTAAACTTCGTGACCAAGCAGATCGAAGGGAATGCTAAATTTTTGCTGAATGCGGTCGGCTATTCTGGTAACCTCCCGCTTGTACCCTCAACGAGGATCGTAAATTCGTCACCGCCGAGCCGCGCGACGATGTCCGACGGCCTCATACAGTCCCGAAGCCGTGAAGCTATTTCCTTTAACAATTCGTCGCCGATGATGTGGCCGAGACTGTCGTTGACGTACTTGAAACGATCCAGATCAATAAAGAGAACGCTCACCCGATAGTCGTCGATCTCTCGAACCTTCTCCAGCGCGCCGCTCAGCCGGTCCATGAAAAACGACCGGTTTGGCAGTCCGGTTAACGCATCGTGCGTAGCGTCGTGCTGAAGTTTCTCTTCGGAGTTCTTTTTCTCCGTAATGTCCTGAATCTGAAATATCAGATTTGGCTGAGTGGATGTTGTGTCCGCAGCGGCTGATACGCTCCACGACGCCCACACCGTTCGACCGGTTCTATGAATATATCGCTGCTCCATCTGATAGTTAGCGAGTTTACCGGTCAGCAGATCGTGAACCTTAATCAGGCTCGCGCCGAGATCGTCCGGGAGAGTGAGCGATTGAAAGTTGGTTGCGAGGAATTCTTCTTTCGAATATCCGAGAATCTCAATCAAGGCATGGTTTACTCTTAGCCAATTGCCAAGAGGTGAGACCAGCCCGATCCCGATAGGGGCGTGATCAAACGCACTGCGAAACCGCTCTTCGGATTCGCGCAATGCGGCGGACTGCTCTTCCAGTATCTTTGCGTACTGCTCTGCCTGCTCAGCGTGTTGTACGGATATTTCAACATTTTTTAGATACATCCGGTAAGACAAGAACACGAAGAATATGACAGGAAATGTCGCGATAATTATCCCGAAACCGATTACTTCAGATGCCTGAACCAGAACTGCGGCACCGCCTATCCCGACAAAGTATGTGAAAAATGTCCATATGTACTTTGTCTTCCATATCTCCCAGAACGGGCCGCCGTTGTTGAGCGAATCGTAAATCGTAGCGAAAGATGTATTGACAATGAATTGCGTGAGAGCAATTACCGATAACGCGATGACAAAATTCTGCCGGTTGGCTCCGTTCCCGTGAAGCTGACTCTCCGTATAAAGACCTAAACCTTTCAGCACCAGCACCACCGCCGTCGTTGAGACGGCCATTGTCGCTGCGTTGAAAAACACCGTGATCTTTTTGTTACAAAAGCGCCACGAGGATGCAAACGCCTCGACCGCCGAGAGGATCACTGCATATTCGCCGCCATAGACGAGCAGGGCCAGAAAGATAAATATGTCGGAGACCGCAATATGGGATTTGAATCTTGGGATTTGGACTGTGATGCGGGAACCGAGGCCGATAGTAAAACAAAACAGTATGACAAAATAAATATCGAACCGGTCGACTGGCAGGGCCGCAATTGCGGCTCCTATACAAACGAGCCCGGCCAATACGACCAGCGTCATAAATCCTTTGCTAAATTTCCGCTGGCTCATACTATCCACAAAAGGGAACCGAGAGTTAGGTAATGGTTTACGGGTTTCGTTGTGGAAGCGAAACAAATGCCGACCTGATTATTATTTTGAGGTGAGCCGCTTAGTCACCAAGCAAGATAGCCCGGCATTGTGGGAGCCCGGCTATATTATGTAACATGTAAACATTCTTGTCTATTGTTATTTATTATTGAACAATATTCTTATCAGTGGAGCCTGAGTGGTATTGAGAGCGTTCCTTCACATCAATCACCGACGCAGACCCCGTCGCCAACCATCACACCATCGCCGACCATCACTCCGTCGCCAACCATGACTCCGTCGCCGACTAGCACGCCGTCACCAACCATTACGCCATCGCCGACAAGCACGCCATCACCAACCAGCACACCATCACCGACGAGGACGCCGTCGCCCACTAACACCCCGTCGCCAACAAGAACGCCGTCACCAACAAGTACCTCGTAAGAGAGCCAGATAGACCCTGTACCAGTTGCCCCGCCATTGCTTACGGTCACATCGTTGTGAACGCTCAGGCCGGAAGTGTAGAAGGTCGTAGTATTTAGCAGGAAATTGCCGTTCGCAAAATTCACTCCCGACGCGACGAGGTTCTCAGGATCGTAGATGGTCTGATATTGAGATACTAGATTTTCGCCGGTAACGAACGTATGATTCCCGGTAATCATCTGAGCCCACGGAAACGTACTTCCGCCGATCTCGCTTGTCGTAGCGGGCATGGTCCAATTGGCGGGAACCATCGGCGTGCCTTTACCCAGGGTTTGAAAATCTGCATCCATCCGAAGTGACCGGGCGAGTCTGACAGCTCCGTCCAGATTGAGTTCTCCGGCACCTTGTTCGAACGTATTTGCTCCGACTATCGGCTGAGCCGTGTATTGAAGGAGCATCTTTACCATTGCGGGGGTCAAATTCGGATTGACCTGCAAGAGCAGGGCGGCTGCACCGGACACGACCGGCGTGGCCATCGAGGTCCCGCTCATGGTCATCACTGCATCGTTGACGCCTGCGGCCGAATCGAAATTAGCTTCAGGGTGGGCTATTGAAAGAACATTGTCCCGAGCCTTGTAAGAATTCACCTTGTTTCCCGGAGCAACGAGATCTGGTTTGATCAGATTGTCATAAATGATCGTCCCCGATGAGGTTGTGTAGTAACTCCGGGTCGGTCCGCGCGAACTATACGTCGCAATGCCGTCATCGCTCCGTCCCGCGGTCTGGAATGTGTTGCTTGCTCCGACCGTGATGACATAAGGGCTATTGCCCGGGCTATGGATACACCCGTACACCTTTTGTCCGCTGTCGGATTTGCCAAGATTTCCGGCCGCCGCGATAACGACGATACCGGCGTTAACAAGTTCCTTTACTTTTACACAAACCGGATCGTTCGACCACGAATCGACAGCAGTTGTTCCGAGGCTCAGATTTACTACGCGGATGTTGTATGCCGTCTTATTCTGCAAAACCCAGTTGAGGCCGTTGAGAAGCCATGACGTCTGGCCGGTGCCTGCGTCGTCAAGGACCTTTAGGCTGATGATATTGGCGTTATTCGCGACGCCGCGGTATGCACCATCGCCGTATGCATCGTTGCCGGCGGCAATACCGGCGACATGCGTTCCGTGACCGTAACCATCATTTGTATCGCTCATGGTTGAGTTTGTGAAGTTGACATTTGCGACGATACGCGACGAACCGCCCGTTTTGAAACCATTATGGGCGGCGTAGATACCTGAATCCAAAACTGCCACTCCAACTCCGCTGCCATCCAATGTGTAGGCGGCACGCGAACCGTTCGACGGCTGCGAGCGCATCATGGTAATACCCGTCGTGTCTTCAACGTGTCCGGTCGTCTTGGTCGGGCGATTGGGCGAAATGTAATTGACGAGTCCGCTCGCCGATAGGGATTGCAGGGCCGACAGCGGAAGGTTCACTACCAGCGTATCCGTTTTCCCGACGCGTTCCGAGATGTGAGCTTGCCCATCCGCCATAATTGCGCGAAAGGCCGCGTTAACGGCGTCCCTTGCCTGGATGATCGCATTAACTCTCTTTCGGCCGCTCGGGTCCTGGGCCATCATATCCCGCAGATCAGGAGCGATGTTGTCACCGCGGTAACCGTCGGCCTCGCGTGATTTGGCACTCTCTTTTTTCGCTATGGCCGACGATCTACCACTAACAGAAATTGTTTCAAAGAACGCTGCGATCTCGGGCCGCGAACCGATCCCTTCGTTATAGGCGGCCAGGGAGCTTGCACCGATGATATTGATTGTGTCATTACCTAAACCTCTTAGAAGTTCGCTTTCGGTGCCGACCACATTTGCCAATTCGCCTGTAAAAAGAATTATCTGTCCTTTCGAAGCTATGACCTCACGGATCACCGCATTGACTGCGGCGGATGCTTCAGCGCCGGTACGTACATTTGAAAATAAAACAGCGGTTTCGAGCTTCAGGATCCGTTTGCCTGCCAGAGCTGTTGGGACGCTTTTATTAGCAATGCGGATCGCAAGCTGCTCGACGATAGTGTTTTGGTTTTCCTCGAACTCATCAACAATGACCGGTTGACGAACACCACCTTCCGCTAACACTCTGATAAGCCGAGTTGTCTCGCTCTCAAAGTTTAGGTTTTCACGCAATCTTCCTTCACGGCCAAGCTGCGTTAAATCGGTGGTATATCTCGTCAATGCCGAAGCCTTCACGGCTGACGGTTTCGCGTCGCCGATGAATGCCGATACTGCTATTGCATTCGAGAAAACAAGAGATGCCAGCACAATGAGCACCATGGCTCGCCTCGCTGGCAAAAATTTTGTATTTGGGACGTTCATATACATACGGCTCCTTCTTCCGGGGCAGAGAATTGGGCCTTCGCCCCCGGCCTTCTTTAGACAAGAGGCGTGCCAGAGAGTTAAACGTAGCAATGATGAGGGTTATGTAGATCGTTGGGTTAGGACGCCAGGTCAAAATCGGTCAGGTTAAGTGACTGAACCGGTCAGAATGAACGGATCAGGCCCAACCCACAAGACCGTGCGCCGATCGGACTATGGGATACAAGTCGAGCGGACGTTGCTGTTTAACGAGGTCGATATCGACAACGACGGCGTGATGACGCTCGAACTAAAGAAAACAACGGTCGTAGGAAGAGGGGCGTTTTAACAATTGGATAGCGGAGAAACGCACTCGAACGATGAATGCATGATCTGCTCATTCTCCGTTTTAGATCTTCTCGTCCTCGGGATCCATTTCTAGATGCGTGGTCGTGTGTTCGGTAACGCTTAACGGCCGGGCGATCAGATCGTCCGTTTCATAGAACGATCGCGCAGGTCTGATATATTCGGTTTGACCGGGCGGGAGAGCGGCATTAGGCTGATCAGCAACCGCATTATTCAATGATTTTAACGCCCTCGCATGAAAGAGATGTGAAACTCCGGTTCCCAGGAAATAAAACGCAAACACGAGCGCAAACAGGGAGAATGACAACCCGCGAGTCGAAAGAACGAATGCCAGTGCCGCGACAAAAATAAAACCGGCGCCGATCAGCAC
>JBDSCV010000010.1:0-10496 GCA_039920905.1 Pyrinomonadaceae bacterium | reverse complement strand
GCTATTTTTGCCTCTACCTTCAAGTCGTTCGAAGTTATTGTAGTAGACGATTGTTCAACCGACGACAGTGCTGAAATGGGCCGGAAGAAAGGCGCACGCGTCCTATCAACAACACGGAACTCGGGGCCGGCAGCGGCGCGAAATCTGGCGGCCCAGACGGCCGTGGGCGAAATATTGTTGTTCGTTGATGCCGATGTAGTGATTAAATCGGATACTCTCGACCGGGTCGCGGCAAGATTTAAAAATCAGCCCGAGATTTCCGCGTTGTTTGGTTCTTACGACGACGAGCCGGCGGAACAGAATTTTCTTTCCCAATACAAAAATCTTCAACATCACTTTGTCCATCAATATTCAAATACCAAAGCGTCAACCTTTTGGGCCGGTTTGGGTGCGGTTCGTCGCGATGTTTTTATTGAGGTTGGAGGGTTTGACTGCAAGAAATTCCAGGTTCCTTCGGTTGAAGATATAGAATTTGGTCTGCGTCTCACAAATGCCGGACACAAAATTCTGCTGGATCGTGACATTCAGGGTAAACATCTAAAGAAATGGCGAGTAGTCTCTCATTTACGGACAGAGATTTTCTCCCGGGCACTGCCATGGTCGAAACTTATTACTCAAAATAACGGGATCATCAATGACATGAACCTGAGAACGTCGGATCGTGTAAGTGCCGGCATTGTAGCTCTTTTTCTGGTCACTTTCCCTCTTGTTTTCTGGAAATCATCTCTGTTACTGCTAACTTTCGCTTTAATGCTTGCCATAATTTTTCTCAACCGGGAAATATTCAAATTTTTCGCCAAAAAGAAAGGAATTGTATTTGCGATCATGATATTGCCTTGGCAGTTTCTCTACTTTTTTTACAGCGGAACGGCCTTTGTGGTTAGTTGGTTTTGGTATACGTTACCGTTAAGGCTCGGTATCAGGCCCCCGGGAAGGAAATAATTAGGTCTGATCGCCGCTTTATTGTTTGTGATCAGTATTCGTCCGATTTTTTGAATGAAACTTTTGAGTAAGAGATCCAGACCCCGTGTTGTAGGTCATCTATTCGCCCTGGGCATACTTAACGTAGGTGCTCTAACGATACTTTATGTCTCTATTAACTCGAACAGCACAGTTTTTCGTTTGAGTTTGGCAACCGGGTATCTTGGTATTGCCTTGCTTGGAGCCACGCTTATTCTTGGTGCTTTGAATGTTTTACGTCGTAAGACGAATCCTGTTTCTACCGATTTGCGGCGTGACGTTGGAATCTGGTGCGGCATTGTAAGCCTTGCACATGTGGTGATAGGACTTCAGGTACACATGGGAAGTATGCTCTTATATTTTTTTAATGATGTAGAAGCACAAAACCATTTTTCTTTTCGTACAAACTTGTTCGGACTAGCGAATTACGTCGGCTTGTTTGCCGTTTTCCTGATATTATTTTTGCTAATACTTTCGAACGATTCGTCTCTTAGATACCTTGGAAAGCAACGTTGGAAGTCATTTCAACGCTTGAATTATGTGTTAATGCTTCTTGTAGTCTTCCACAGCATTGCCTATCAGATACTAGAAAATCGACAACTGAAATTTCTGATCGTCTTTGGCCTTATTGTTGGGGGCACTTTAACCATTCAGATCTTGGGTATTCGGGCAAAAAAAAGTATCTCAACTGTACCAGTAAACAGGAAATAAAATTAATTTTCTTAGGAACTCCAGGCTAAAAAAGTAATCTATAGTAGGACCCTCTTTCTCGAGTCTAACGCCTCGCGTAAATGGTTGGGACAGTTTAAGTTAAGCACTGTATTACTGATTACAACATTATATTCCTCATTTTGCCGCATAAACTTTCCGCGCAGTGGTCCGTCGCTCAACTTCAGCACTACGCTTTCTCGAACCCATTGCCAGAACTGGGCTTGCGTTGTCCAATACTCTTTACCGTCATGACAAATGATCAGGGCATTCTTTTTCTTTTTTTTCTTGATAAGTTTCTCTAACTCTTTTTCTTTTTTTTTGTCGTTTTGCATTTGTCCGCTATTTCAGCTCCTCACGAAACATTCAAGTTAATTTTGAACCTGCAATGGCGTATAAAATTATCCCATCATTTCCTGATATTACCCTATCAGCTCCGGCCAGTCGTCGGTCGGCGAGTCAACCTCGTCAGCCGGAGTATCGTTTGGACTCGATGCGGCTGATAGATCAATAACTTTCTGCTCAACAAAAATGGGGCAATCGAGTCGCAAAGCAAGTGCGATCGCGTCCGACGGGCGAGCGTCGAGCATCACCGGTTCGTCTTCTTTATCCTTAAGCTCTATGCGGGCGAAAAAGGTATTTTCCATTAAGTCAGTTATGACAACACTGGACGCAGACAACTGGCATTCGATTATTACGTTTCTCAGGAGGTCATGCGTCATCGGCCGTTGAGGAACAACTTTTTCTATTTCGAGGGCGATGGCATTGGCCTCAAATGCCCCGACCCAAATGGGCAGCACAGTTTCCGAGTCGATACCCTTGAGCACCACGATAGGTGTGTTCGTATTGGGATCCATTATAAGTGCGCCGATCTTTACTTCGACAAGATTATGCTCGCTTTTCATTTGATCTATTGAACCTCACCAAATAAAGAATTTGTCTTGATCTCGGTTATTTTAACATCCACGATCTTGCCAAGCATATCGCTAGAACCCTCGAAATTTACTATCTTATGACATGTAGAATGTCCGGTTAGGCCAAATGCTGTTCGACTTGATTTGCCTTCAACTAATACTTTAAGCACTTTATTAATATATCGCCGTAACCGATTGTTTTGTATAGCTTTCTGGGCTTTCTCAAGCTCCATAAACCGAATTGTTTTATCCGCCGCTGAGACATCGTCATCGATCTCAAATGCCGGTGTTCCGGGCCGTGGAGAGTATTTGAACATATACGCCATGTCAAAACCACAATACTCGATCATTTTAAGCGAATCTTGAAAATCCTTGTCAGTTTCACCCGGAAAACCAACGATAATATCGGTTGTTAGAGCAATATCTCGCGAGGATGACTTGAGTCTCTCAGTTTTCTCGAAATAATTCTCAATTGTGTGGCCGCGTTTCATCGCCGCAAGCACACGATTGCTGCCAGATTGGACTGGAAGATGCACCCAGTTACATAGATTTTCGTGCTCTTCGAGGGCGTCGACGATATCCGAACGAAAATCACGGGGAAATGAGGTCGCAAATTTTATCCGTTCCATTCCGGTCGCGGCGACGGCTTGCAAAAGTCGTGAAAAGGCCGACTTCCCTGCAAATCCTTCCAGGCCGTCTTCACTCGCTGGCCGGTAGCTGTTTACGTTCTGGCCTATCAAGTGTACCTCCTTGACACCTCTTTCTTTCAGCTCCTCGACCTGCCGGACGATTTCGTAAGCTTTGAAGCTGCGTTCCCTGCCTCGTGAGAACGGAACGATGCAGTAGGTGCAAAACTTGTTGCAGCCCTCGATGATCGGCAAAAACGCAACATATGGTGAATGGCGGTGCGTGTCGGCGACGGTCCAGTCGTAATTGTCCTCGCGTTCGCCGACGTCGAGGACATTTTTGCCGGTGCGGAAAGTCTCGTTTATTGCGTCGGAAACGCGACCCACGGCCCTGGTTCCGAGGACGAAATTAACGCCGTCGATCTTGTCAAACAACGATTCGCCCTCTAGCTGGGCAACACAGCCCATGACGCCGACAACGGGCATCTTTTTGGCGGCCTTCTTCCTCAACCTTCCAATGCGTGAATACAGCTTGTGCTCGGCCTTTTCGCGTACCGAACACGTGTTTATGATGACAATATCGGCATCGAGGTCATTTTTCGTCATTTCAAAGCCATCGCGGACAAGCGCTGTCGAAATTCGTTCCGAATCGGAGACGTTCATTTGACAGCCGAATGTTTCGAGATAAACTTTCTTCATATATGGCGAAAAAACTGGTACGGCCGATATTCGGGGCAAAGGACTTCGTTCACCTGCATTTGCACTCCGATTATAGCTTGTTGCAAAGCACAATCCAACTAAAGCCTTTGGCGAAGCGGCTTAATGAGCTTGACCAGAAAGCCTGCGCCATCACGGATTACGGCAATATGTATGGTGCCGTGTCGTTTTTTAATGCGATGGCGTCAAAAGGCATCACGCCAATCATCGGGTACGAGGCATTCGTGAAATTTGGCAGCCGTTTTGACCGCACAACGGCTGTCGAGGCGGGTGAAAAGGGCTATTACAGCCTTATTTTGCTTGCAAAAGACCTCGAGGGCTATCAAAATCTCATCCATCTTTCGTCAAAAGCCTTCACAGAGGGATTTTTCCATAAACCGCGTATCGATATGGACCTGCTTGCCGAGCGAAGCTCCGGTCTTATCGGCCTTTCAGCCGGTGTTGATGGAGCGGTAGGCCATTCTCTAACTAATGGCAACGAGGAAAAGGCCCTATCGAACGCGAAACGGTTCGAAGACATTCTCGGAGCGGGAAATTTCTACCTCGAAATGCAAGATCACGTCGGTGAGCGCGGTCAAAAACTCACTGCGGACACCGCAAACCTCTCAAAACGTAGCGGAATTCCTCTTGTCGCGACGAATGACGTTCACTATTTGAATCAGGACGACGCCCGTGCCCAGCAAGTGCTGATCGCCATAGGGGAAGGCCGCACGGTGGAATCCGCGCGGGATTCGGCTGGAGCGATACGTTACTTGCGTTCGGCTGAGGAGATGTGGAACATTTTCGGCGCCGAGCTGCCGGAATCGCTCACAAACACCGTAAAGATCGCCGAAAGTTGCAATCTCGACATCGAGCAGGGCGACGAGCAGCGGCAATTGCCGAATTATCCGATACCGGTCGATTCGGGATGTTCGGGCATGGACGATTATTTTGAAAAAGTCCTGCATGACGGTTTTGAGGATCGAAAAAGGACCAAATGGGAGCCTTTGATCGCCCTCGGCTCCCTGAAACACGACCTTAGCGACTACAAAGAGCGGCTCGATCTCGAGATCGCCACGATCAAGGAAATGGGTTTTCCCGGCTATTTTCTGATCGTTTGGGAATTTATCAAATATGCACGCGAGCAAGGGATTCCGGTCGGTCCCGGACGCGGTTCGGCGGCCGGATCACTCGCGGCCTACTGTATGCGGATAACCGATGTTGATCCGATCCAGTATGAGCTGCTGTTTGAGCGGTTTCTAAATATTGAACGCAAAGAGATGCCTGATATCGACATTGATTTCTGCATTCGCGGGCGGGGACAGGTCATCGATCATGTTACCGAGCTGTATGGGCGCGAATCGGTCTGCCAGATCATCACATTTGGAACGATGGCGTCGCGGGCAGCGATCAAGGACGTTGGCCGGGCGCTTGGAATGGATTATGGAGCGGTTGAAACGATCGCCAAGATGATACCGCCGCCGATCCGCGGTCGAAATGTGAGCATTTCGCAGGCCATTGAGACGGTTCCGGAAATGAAAGCGGCGATGAAAGACGCTAAAGCGAAGGAACTCATTGACCTTGCTCTCAGGCTCGAAGGTTGTTCGCGCCATACCTCCGTTCACGCCGCGGGTGTCGTCATCAGCTCGAGGCCGCTGCATGAGCTGGTTCCGGTCGCAATGTCCGGCAAGGACGAACTGACGAGCCAGTATCCGATGGGTGACCTTGCAAAGGTCGGGATGCTCAAGATGGACTTTCTCGGTCTGACAACGCTCACCGTCATAGCCGATTGTCTCGCGTCAATGAAGGAAAAACTCGATGTGACCATCGACTGGACAAAGATACCGACCGACGACAAAGCCACGATGGACCTTTTTGGCGAAGGCCGTACGGAGGCGATATTCCAGTTCGAATCTTCGGGGATGTCCGATATGTGCCGCCGGCTGCGTCCTAAGGATCTTGAAGATCTTTCTGCATTAAACGCCCTCTATCGGCCAGGCCCGCTCGACGGCGGGATGATCGACGATTTTATCGCCCGCCACCGCGGGCTGAAACCGACGGAATACCTGCTGCCGGAGATGGAAGAGATACTCGGGAACACTTTCGGGGTGGTTGTTTATCAGGAACAGATCATGCAATTAGCTCAGAAACTGGCCGGTTACAGCCTCGGCCAGGCCGATCTGATGCGGCGGGCGATGGGCAAGAAAAAGATCGAAGAAATGGCCGTCCACGAGCAGACGTTCATCGACGGAGCGATCGCCAACACGATACCTAAGAAGACGGCGAAAGAGATCTTCGACCTGATGGCGAAGTTTGCTGATTACGGTTTTAACCGAAGCCATTCTATGGCATATGCGGTTCTTGCTTTTCAGACGGCGTATCTCAAGGCGCACTTCCCGGCTTATTTTTATGCTTCAGTTCTCTCGCACGAAGCCCAGGACAGCGCCAAGGTTTATAAATATTCGACCGAGCTCAAATCTATGGGCCTCGTGCTTTTGCCGCCGGATGTGAACGAGAGCGGCGAAGGTTTTACGCCAATTGACAAAACCGTTCGCTTCGGCCTGACGGCGATCAAGGGCATGGGCACGACGAGCGTTCAGGCGATGGTCGAGGCGAGGAAAACCGGGCCGTTCACTTCCCTTTACGATTTTTGCGGGCGTTTAGGATCGGGCGCTATCAATCGTCGCGGTCTGGAGAGTTTGATAGCGGCGGGAGCGTTCGATTCGCTGATGCCGGATGGAATGGAGATAGGAGCGTGGCGGGCGCAGAATCATGCAGCTATCGAATCCGCATTACAGCAAGGACAAAGGCTTGCGGAGGATCGTTTGCGGGGGCAAAGGGGTCTCTTTGGAGCCGTTGAGAGCAGTGGGTCGGACGTAGGCAAAGCCTTGCCCTCTGCCGAGCCGTGGCCGCAATCGCAGGTTGCAAAGCGTGAAAAGGCGGCGATCGGATTCTATTTATCGACTCATCCACTCGATAATTTCAAAGACCTGCTCGCGGGGATGCGGCTCAAGGCCATTGCGGAGTTCGACGATCTAAAATCTGGTGATGTGATAAAGATCGCGGGGATGATCAGCGGCTTACAGATGCGCACTAGCAAACGAGGCAACCGCTTTGCCCAGTTTCGTTTTGAGGATCGCTCCGGCGGTTTAAAAGGCGTTGTGCTTGGCGAAAACTTTAATAAACTGAGCATGTTACTAGCCGACGACGGATTGTTTATCGCCGACGGCAATATCGAGGCCGCCGAGGGACAGGAACCGACGCTCAAGGTCAACAGTCTGGAGTCTCTCGACGAAGCCGAAACTGTCCAAGCCCGCGAGCTTCACATCACCATCAAAAACACCTCCACCGACGAAGTCTATTTCGAATCGCTCTACACCCTGCTCTCCCGCGAACGCGGTCGCACCGGCGTCACGCTGATGATGAATGCCGGCGAGACACAGGTAAAACTCGAGGCGGATGGTATGGTAGTCAATGGCAGCAGGGCCTTGCAGCGGGAGTTAGAATCTTTTGGGTGTGAAGTGCGATGGGTAAATTAATCTGAGAGTTTTGTCGCTTTCAGCGTCGGCCTTGCGGCTTGCCGCCTCGCATTGCGGCGATGCTATGCTACGCCGCCGCGTAAAGACGGGCGGCATAGCCGCGTTTCTTTATTTGCAATCGACCGGCGAGGCAAGCCTCGCCCCAGTGTTTTGCGGCAAACCGCGTTAGGGCACGTATTACACCTTTCTACAAGAGCAGAGCTTTGAGGTATGATTTACTTTATGACCACAACTGCTTTTGAACGTGTGCAGATGGCACGGCATCCCGACCGGCCTTATGCGATGGATCTGTTTTCGACCATTTTTACTGATTTTGTCGAAGTGCATGGCGACCGTCGTTATGCCGACGATCCGGCGATGATAACGGGATTTGCCCGGCTGGATGGGATCGAGGTTTGTGTTATCGGCCAGCAAAAGGGCCGTGATATTAACGAGCGCCGCCATCGCAACTTTGCGATGTCCAAGCCCGAAGGCTACCGCAAGGCCCTTCGGATGATGCACATGGCCGAAAAATTTGGCCGTCCGGTGATCACCCTCATCGACACGCCCGGTGCCTATCCCGGCATCGACGCCGAGGAACGCGGCCAGGCCGAGGCGATTGCGTTTAACCTGCGTGAAATGGCCGGGCTGAAGGTTCCTGTGATCGTCGTCGTAATTGGCGAAGGCGGCAGCGGCGGAGCCCTTGCCATCGGCATCGGCGACCGTGTGCTTATGATGGAGAACGCGGTCTACTCGGTTATCACACCCGAAGGTTGTGCCGCCATCCTCTGGAAATCCGCTGACAAAGCCCCCGAAGCCGCCGAAGGTCTCAAACTGACGGCGGACGAGCTAAAAAAGCACGAAATCATTGATGAGATCATCCCCGAAGCCGAGCCTTGGGTCATGCCGGCAAACGGCGACAAGAAAAGACGGAAAGCGTTTGATAAGGTCTGTGAATCCCTCAAAAAAAGTCTCCTGCGGGACGTCAAAGCTCTTTCATCGGTTGATACCAAAAAGCTACTGGAAGCCAGGTATCAGAAATTCCGAAAGATGGGTGAGTGGGTTTAAGAAGAGATTTTGCCACGAATTAACACGAGTGAAAAAGAATTTAAGAGTTTCTAGCAATACGGCTCGGCCAGCTATCACCGTGCAAGGTAGATCACCGGTAGGTTAGCGTTCGATATTCCATCTGATCGATGTCCCATTTACTAGGCGGAATATTGAAAGCAGGAAACCCTTCGTCCGAGTAGTACACGGTTGCCCTTCGCTCGGTCCAGTTTCCATGAACAACGAGCTTATACTCGCTATACACCTTACGTTTCTTACTGTCAGTTCCAGCTCCCTTGATATCTCGATCCATTTTTGCTTCAACGAGGTTTCCGTTGTTGTCGTATTTATGCCACGTTTTCTCAATGGCAACCGAGGTATCTTCAATTTTTTCTGTGAGCCTGCGGTCGCGGTCATACTTGAACTTGCGTAATCTAAACAGCTTCCCGTATTAACATACTGCCGCTCAGTAGTAATCAGGCCATCTTTGTCATATTCATAGAGATACTTAAAGTCGAAACGCGGATCAGGCTCGATTAGCTTTTCGGGCTTCTCAATCGGCTGTTCGTCAGCGAAAACAGTATCTCTGTCCTTGCTAGGCGGCCGCAGATCAAGATCAATAGTTCGAAAGGTTCTGAACCCATCGACATTCTTATAAATAATCTTACTGGTCGGGTAAACGATCTCGGTCAGATTTCCTCCTTTATCGAAAAATGAATTAGTCATTTTCCGCCGTTCCTGGTCCGGTCTTATCCCACCTTGACCTCGTACGACCTGCCACTCCTCGACGAAAGAACTGACCGGGCCTTTTAGTCCCGCAAGACCAAGGTCAGCCATTTTCGTTTGAGGGTGGCTCGCAAGCGTGACAAAGGAAAGTACGATTATAAGAGATGCAAGCTTCATACATGTGCGTATGCGTGATGGTTTTCGGTTAAAACGGTATATCGTCGTCGGCTGCCGCTGGCGTGGCTACCGGAGAGGAACTTCCATCGCTCGATGACGCCCCTGCCGACGGGCTTGATGGGGGCGGGCCGCTGTGCGTGTCATGGTCGTCGTGTTCGGAGCCGCTGTAGTCGCCGCCGCCTCCTTCGCCCCGGCCGGCGCTGATAAACTGCATGTCAGTAGCCTGGACCTCGAGCGTGAAGCGGTTGTTATTATCGCGGTCGGTCCATTCCTCTATCCGCAGGCGGCCTTCGATATATACGGGACTTCCCTTCGTGAGATATTTTGATGCTGTTTCGGCTTGCCGACGCCAAAGGGTGACCTTAAACCAGGTCGTGACATTTTGCAGTTCGCCCGACTTATCTTTTTTCTTTTCGTTTGTCGCCATCGAAAAGCTGCATACGGCGTCGCCCTGAGGTGTATAACGGAGTTCGGGATCGCGGCCAAGGTTGCCGACTAGAATTATCTTGTTGAATGACATAGTGATTCCTCTTGATGTGATTTTTAGCTAAACTTTTTGTGAAGTTATGGCATCAATATAACACGACAAGGGGCGTGTGCTAAAATCGGAAATTCGCACGAGCCGATAGATAATCGAAGAAATGCACCGCACACCGCTTCCTCAAATTCCAGTCCTGTTTGCAATCTGCTCGCTTTTACTAACAGCGAATGTTTTTGGCCAATCAAAATCGGGCGGCGACGTTGTCGTGACCAAATGCTGGTCCTATCCAACGGGCGAAACGTCTGGTAAGGTTCTCGCGTCGGACACGAGCCACGTGTTTTTGGGTTTTGGCCTAGCGAAAGTTGAGGCCCTTTCTTTTGACGGCAAAAAGATGTGGTCGAGTGAGCTTGGCGGCGACATAAACTCAAATTTTCTAGCGTTGGATAGCGCATTAATGGTTGTCACATCTACGGTTTCGACCGACCCGGAAACGCATGGCGGCAGCGTCCTTCGGAATTTGAGTAAACAGACCGGGATCACTAATTGGACGCTGAAATTACCTGATGCCGAAAATCATTTTCTCGTCGGCTTTAAAGATTCGATAGTTGTTGTTTCTAAGAGCGGAGTTATTCAATCGATCAAG
>JBDSCV010000009.1:0-5695 GCA_039920905.1 Pyrinomonadaceae bacterium | reverse complement strand
GAAAAATAGAGCAATATTTGTCGAAATTTCTTGCGCGAAATTCGGGCACGCTCTAATATCTTGTAACTTACTGTCATTACTAGTCTTATCCTATATTATAAGATGTTTAACTAGTCTTGACCCAAATCATTACTCTACCGACTTTTCAGACAGCCTCTTCAGCCTCATAATATCGTTCGAGACACTAATTATTTTCAACCGGACCCGACTGGCTCACTTGAACGCGGGCAGACAGAGAATTCAGATCAAAATTGACCATCTCACTCACAAGATCCTGAAACGTATATGTTCGTTTCCATCCCAGCTTTTCTATGGCTTTCGCGGGGTCACCGATCAACAGATCAACCTCGACAGGGCGATAAAAGCCTTGATCTTCAACTACATAATCTCGATAATCGAGACCGACCTCATTGAAAGCCAATTCGCAGAATTCGCGTACGGAATGCGTCTCACCAGTGGCGACGACAAAATCATCCGGCTCAGATTGCTGCAGCATCGAGTGCATAGCCGGAATATAATCCGCGGCATGTCCCCAGTCGCGCCGTGCGCTCAGGTTTCCCAGCCGCAGTTCATGGGCCAGACCGAGTTTTATCCGCGCCACGCCGTTCGAGATCTTTCTCGTAACAAACTCAGCCCCGCGTCTTGGACTCTCGTGGTTAAAGAGCATACCCGTGACACAAAACATTCCGTACGCCTCGCGATAATTGCGCGAAAGTTCGAACCCAGCTACCTTGCTGATCCCATACGGCGAACGCGGGTGAAAGCGCGTGGTTTCGCGTTGCGGCACTTCTTCAACCTTCCCAAACATCTCGCTTGAACCCGCAAAATAAAAACGGCAGGTCGGCTGCAGCTCACGCAGGGCAGCGAGCATATAGTGAGTGCCGTTAATATTGATATTCATCGTCGAAAACCCGTCGGCAAAACTTTCGGCAACAAAGCTTTGTGCCGCGAGATGATAACACTCGTCAAATGTATGGTTGCTGATAACGTGAAAAATGCTCGGATAGCTTTCGAGGCTGGCTGGATGCAGAACGATCTTGTCCCTGATATGCGAGATACGTGAGAATCTGCCCTCAGGGTCCTCGAGAGCGACGCGCCTTACAAGGCCGTGAACCTCGTAACCAAGTCTCAACAAATGCTCCGCAAGGTAGCTTCCGTCTTGCCCGGTGATCCCGGTAATAAGGACTCTTTTACTCATGGGTTTCTCCGTTCCAGCGCTGCTGGGACACCGAGTTCGGCCAGCGACGAAAGTAAACTTTTTTCAACCGCGCTGGACGAAAACCGCTTATCAACATAGCTTCGCCCATTTGATGAAAGGCTCTGCCACAAATTTTCATCGTTGTATAATTTTGCCACAAGCGCGGCAAATTTTTCGGGGTCATCCTCGATCAAGACCTCCTGCTCATGTGTCAGCCCCATTCCTTCCGCTCCGATAGTTGTCGTAACAACCGGCAACCCGTGTGAAAGCGATTGCCCCACTTTCCCTTTTATTCCGGCTCCATAGCGTAATGGGCAAATGAACACCCGAGAGCTATTTAGCAAAGCCTCAAGGTCAGGCACAAAACCAAGCACCTCAACATTCTCCGAATTCATGTCCCAAACGCTTTGCGGTGCCTCGCCACCCGCGATATACATTTTTACGCCGGGCAGCAAAATCCGCAAATTCGGCAGGATTTCTTCCTTGTAAAAAAGCATGGCATCCGTATTTGGTTTGTGACTAAATATACCTACGAATAATAAACCTTCTCGGTCGGAGAAAGGTAACCCGGCGGACTGAGGATTATGAATGGTCGGAATGATTCGAATTTTAGCTTTCCGAGATGCTTTCAACAAGAATTCCTTGTCGCTCTCCGTCACGCACCAAACCTGGTCACACTCGCGGGCAAGTCCTGATTCAATTCTCTTATACCTAGCCGCCTTTTTTTGCGTTTCAGGGTCTTTCGTCAGTTCAAATTCGCGGCCCAAACGAACAAAATTTATGTCAACGGTATCGAAAATGATTTTGGTCTTTGGGGAATGTCGCCGAATCAAATTAAATAGATTTTCACACGCCTCCGGCCGGCTCAAAATTGCCAGATCGAATTTCTCTCTTTCTAACAAAGATCTCAAATGATAATTGTGAACGATCTGAATGCCGGTTCGGTGCAGATCTGTAGCATGTTTCGGCTCAAACACACCGTCAAGCGGCGAAAATACTACTCGACCGTATTTACCGAGTATTTTCAATAATTCCAACATCCGCGCCGTACCGGCGTGTCTGCCCGTAGGAACAGTCTGGTCGCTGACAAGTATTCGCAATCCATGGCCGCGATCAACAGCCAAGTGGATGTTTTCTGGGGCCTCTTTGATATGATCTTTTTCTAAAACGTCACGCCATTTTTGGCAAAATTTTGGATGGTTGATCTTTTGAAAACGCTTCAGGCCGACGCCGACATCGGTTCCGTAGCTGATTCCTTCAAAATGTATAACCCGCGATGTCGGCTGATAAATGACCTTGTAACCCAGGGTGCGAATGCCCATGCACAGATCGGTATCTTCGTAGTAGGCTGGGGCAAATCTCGTGTCGAACCCGCCCAATTTATCAAACATATCTTTACGGACTAGCAACGACGCGCCGGAGCAATAATCAACTTCGCGTGCGTAATTAAAGCGCGAGTCATCAGGATGCCCTAAACGGCCGTAATGAAGCGCATTGCCGTTTCGCCAGACGATGCCGCCTGCCTCTTGAATCTGCCCATCCGGATAGATCAGCATCGAACCAACCGCTCCTACAGTCTCGTCGTTTTCGATCGTCGATACTAAATTATCAAGCCAATTGGCGAGTACAAGAGTGTCGTTATTTAGAAAAACGAGGTATTTTCCCGTCGCCGCCTCGACGCCGCTGTTACAGCCGTCAACAAAACCGAGATTTATTTTATTGCTGACGACTTTGACGGCATCACCCAAGAAGGCGAGCATCTCATGCGTTTCATCGGTCGAGGCGTTATCAACGACAATTATTTCTGTTTTTGAGAGGTCGACGTGCCGAAAAAGCGAACGCAGGCACTGAAACGTATAATCGGCTTTGTTAAATACGGGTATGATTATTGAACAAACAGGCCGGGATCCAGTTTCTGTTGCACCTTTTCTGGTTCCGGCGATCTCCCGCATTAGAAACAGAAAGTCTGCCGTATCAAACGGAGGACTAGTGATCTGGTCGGACTTTGATTTGACGTTCCAGACGCGATGCATATCGAGCCCGTGTTTTTTCGCAAAATCAATTAAACGGCCGGTAAAATTTATGCCAGATGCAACCGCCCGTAAGATAGAGCCGAACACCCACACGAACATACGTTTAGCTAAAAGTTTTGTACGTACGGTTAACGCCATTTTTTGTAATATCCAGTATGCGAAACGCGTAAGTTAGTATAAACGAGAGATCTGTTATAACTAAGACGCATTATCAGATCTTAAATCGCCACCCGCACCAAAACAGGTAAAAGATGGCCGATGTCGTATAATAAAATACCGCGGTTAAAGACTTGGATCTCAATAAACCATTATTCAACAATGATTTGATCTGCTCTGGCACGCGGTTTGCGAGTGAATAGTAGTCAGCAATATTGTGACGAATCTTTTAGGGGGAATAAACAAAATGAAAAAATACCTTACAACATGTATTATGGTCTCTATGCTCGCGATAATGGTGCCTTTGTCGGCTAGTACGACGTTTGCACAGACTCGTTATTATAGGACCAGAAGCGGACAGATCGTATATTACAAAAGACCTAATATTTATCGGCGTCACAGGAAAGCTTTTAATATCGGCGGCGGAACACTTGGCGGAGCGCTCATAGGTGGGCTGATCGGCGGTAAAAAAGGCGCCCTGATCGGTGCCGGAGCTGGTGCGGGTGGTGGTTATATTTTTCACCGTAAGCAAAGGCCAAAGAACCATTACCGGCGTGTGTATGTCAGACGCACGTATCGAAACTACTAACCCAAATCTGGGTTAAATCAGAGCCCCGACGATCAGTAGTGGATCGCCGGGGCTTTTTTTTAATTATTAGCGATTAGAAAATATAAGTATTCGCCTCGATCAAAGTTGCCGCGATCCGCTGACGGGCAGCGATCGTGTTGACTGGCGAATTATTCTTTGTGAAGCGCTTTAGCGCGACCAGCAAAGTGCGGCCTTCGTCGCCCTCAGCAATCGCCGCGATCGTGTTTTTCGCAGCCGCCTCGACCCGCTGAATGGAGTCGTTGCAATAGACCGACGCCATGTCGATGTAGCGGGCGACCGCATCTTCACCATTTGCCTCTGCGTACTTTTTGGCGCGGAGTATAGCCGTTTCCATCTGATAGGCGTCCATAATGATGTCGGCACAGTTCATCAGCACTTCCTGCTGTTCGCTGAGGGCCATCATGTATTTCTGAGCGGCGGTTCCGAGGACCATCAGAGCCGTCTTTTTGGCGTTCTGCGCAAGTTTTGTCTCGGCGGCGAGCAGGCTCGTGTCCTCATCAAACGACATTTGCGGATTAAGTATACCGTCCTGCAATTCTTTCGCAGCTTGGAGCAGACCGAGCTTGCCTTTCATCGCCCGTTTCATCAACTGGCCTGGAATGAGCATCCGGTTGATCTCGTTGGTGCCCTCAAAAATGCGGTTAATGCGCGAATCCCGGTATGCCTTTTCTGCCGGATAATCGTTCGAATATCCGTAGCCGCCAAAGATCTGGACCATCTCATCCACAACGTAATCGAGCGCCTCAGAACATGCAACTTTATTGATCGACGATTCGACGGCGTATTCCTCGATCGACTGCAGTTTCGTCGCGTTGTCGGCGCCGTCGCCGATCAGATTGTCGATCATACCGACCGTGCGGTAGGTGATCGATTCGGAGACCCAGGTGCGGATCGCCATCTCGGCGAGCTTGTGCTTGATCGCACCGAATGACGAGATCGGCTTATTGAACTGATGACGCTCGTTGGCATAGCGGATGGCCTCGTGAATGGCGAGCTTCGCACCGCCCGTTACCGAAGCTCCAAGCTTGAAACGGCCGACGTTGAGAATGTTAAATGCGATCTTCGCACCGTCGCCGACGTTGCCGATGAGGTTTGTGACCGGAATTTTCGCGTCCGACAAAATGAGAGCCGTGGTCGAGGACGACTTAATGCCCATCTTGTGCTCTTCGTGGCCGGGGCGGCAATTTACGCTTGCCTCGACGACGAACGCAGAGAATTTCTCTTTCACGCCGTCAACCTTCGCAAAGACGATGAACACGTCCGCAAAACCGCCGTTTGAGATCCACATCTTTTCGCCATTGAGCACGTAATGCTGGCCGTCTTCGGTCAGCTTGGCGACGGTTTTCGCACCCAGAGCGTCCGAGCCGGAACCGCTTTCGGTCAGACAGTAGGCCGTGACGATCTCGCCGGAAATGATGCCGGGGATCCAACGCTGCTTGAGCTCTTCGGAACCGAAATACAGCAACGGCAGCAGGCCGATCGATGTCTGTGCACCAAATGTCGTGCCGAATCCGCCGGCACGTCCGATCATCTCCGCGATGACGACACCGGTCGTCTGGTCGAGCCCGAGACCGCCGTATTCCTCAGGGATTGTCGCACCGAGTAGGCCAAGATCGCCGCCTTTTTTGACAAGGTCGCGGGCGAGTTCCCAATTGTGGCCCTCGAGCTCCGGCAGCCGCGGAAATATCTCGTTATCAA
>JBDSCV010000008.1:0-13052 GCA_039920905.1 Pyrinomonadaceae bacterium | reverse complement strand
ATAGTGTTAAAAAGAGACCCCCGCAACGCACGCAACTCCCCAAACATACGATGGACAAACCACATTTCACGATGCCAAAGCGCGTATTCGGCGGCGGTGTGATCGCCCGTGTCGAGCCGTTCGAGTTCGTAACTGCGGTGTTTAAAGCGATCGAACATCTTAGCCCGCGTACCTTTCCAAAACGAGAGAGCTGTTTTTTGAGCCAAAACCGATGCAGTTGCAAAGGGCGACATTTACTTCAACTTTTCGGGCAATATTCGGCACGTAATCAAGATCGCAATCTGGATCCGGTTCATCGAGATTTATGGTCGGCGGTATAACACTGGTCGTAATAGCACACAACGCCGCTCCGATGCCGGCCGCTCCACTAGCCCCTTGAGGGTGCCCGACCTGCGATTTTGTTGCCGACATTGGCGTTTTATAGGCATGATCGCCGAGAGCGATCTTGACGGCCGACGTCTCTATTTTATCGTTCAAAACGGTCGATGTGCCGTGCAGATTAACATAGTCGACCTGTTCAGGCAGCACTCCGGCGTCAGCTAGGGCCATCGACATTGAGCGGGCCGGTTCGACCCCCGAATCGTCCAGACGGACACGATGATAGGCATCGCATGTTGCTCCGTAGCCCGTTATTTCTGCATAGATCCGAGCATTTCGGTGTAGAGCGGTCTCGAGATCTTCGAGAACAAAAAGGTACGACCCCTCGGCGGCAACAATACCCGAGCGTCCGATCGCAAAGGGTCGCGAGGCACGGTGCGGTTCATCGTTCCAATCGCGGGTCACGACCGTCATAAGGTTAAAGCCGGCCATGATGCCTGGTGCAATAGGTGCATCCACGCCGCCTGCTATCATCGTATCCTGCCGGCCTAGCGCGATATGTTGGGCCGCGTAGAAAATGGCGTCGGTCGAACTGGTGCATCCGGTTGAGACCACATGTGACAAACCGCGGAGCCCGAACGCCAATGAAATTTCAGATGATAGTCCGCCGTGCGTCGAAGAGGGAATTGTGTAGACGCTCGCCTGGGTTTTGGGGCCGACGTACCAATATGAATACTGTTTTTCCGTGAAAGCCAACCCGCCGCCGCCAGTGCCGATTTCGACACCTATTTTTCGACGGTCCTCGAGCGAAATATCGACGGTTTCTATTCCAGCATCAGTCATCGCCTCCCGGGCAGCGGCCAAGGCGAGCGGAACGGTCCGGGCGACATGCTTACGATCTTTTGGGTTGATCTCGGCCTCCCAGTCAAAATTCTGAACTTCACCCGCGATCTTGACCTGCGAATCCGACACATCGAAACTCTCGATCCTTCTGATGCCGCTAACACCTGTCTTGAGCGAATGCCAAAAAGCATCACGACCAATGCCGATCGGAGTTACACAACCAATGCCGGTTATGACGACCCGACGCGGACGCACGAAGTTATTAAGCATGCAAAAATTTCTCCCGACGTTCGTTTGAGAATAACATTGGTAAGTAAGATTGACCACGCTTTCGCTTTTTTCTTACCGTTTTGGTAGGTTATAGTTCATCAACCTCTTATATGAGAAAACCTGTCATCGCAGGAAATTGGAAAATGTATAAACTGCTCGGCGAAGCGGTTGATACCGCACTTAAATTAAAGCCGCTTGTCGCGAACGCAAATCATTGCGAAGTTGTAATTGCTCCGGTATTTACGGCACTAAAGACTGTTGCAAACCGGCTCGAAGGATCGAATATCCGGGTCGCAGCGCAGAATTGTGCGATTCAAAACGAGTTTGGCGCCCACACCGGTGAGATAGCGCCCTCAATGCTCAAGGATGCAGGATGTTCTCATGTGATTATCGGCCATTCCGAGCGTCGCCAATTCTATGGCGAGACGGACGCTGCGGTAAATCAAAAGATAAAAGCCGCGTTATCTGCCGGGCTGACAGCTATCGTCTGTGTCGGTGAAATGCTCCCGGACAGGAAAGACGGAAATGCCGAAAACGTGGTAAAAAGTCAATTAGTTAAGGGCTTGGACGGTTTGACAGTTGCCGATATGGAACGTATCATTATCGCTTACGAGCCTGTCTGGGCGATAGGTACGGGTAAAACCGCCACGCCCGAACAGGCTCAAGATATGCACGCAGCGGTTCGGAAAACCGTTGAAGTTTCGCACGGAATTGAGGTTGCTCAAAATGTGCGAATACTATACGGCGGTTCGGTAAAGCCGGATAATATCGCGACACTGATGTCACAGCCCGACGTAGACGGTGCATTGGTCGGCGGAGCAAGCCTTGAGGCTATTAGCTTCTCGAAGATAGTTAATTTTAAGTAGTGGAGTAAAGCGTTGGTTTATATTTTATACGGCATATTTTTTCTATCGTGCATCGTTCTCGTTGCCGCAGTTTTGCTGCAGCCGGGTAAGACGGATGCGGGAGCTTTGTTTACAAGCAACGTATCGAGTTCGGCATTCAGTCCCCGCGGCACTGCTACAGTGCTTTCAAAGGTGACGATCGCTGCTGCGACGACATTTATGTTGTCGGCTCTGCTGCTTGCTATGCCGGCATTGACGGGTAATATTTCGGTTTTATCCGGCAACCCTGACACACCGATTGAGACTCCTGCCGGCACGACAGATGCGAACGCCAACACGTCAACGACGGATGATGCGAATACCCAGACGGCCGCACCCGCCGACGGTGATGCCAATTCGCAACCGCCTTCAAACGCTCCGGCTAATCAATAGTTTCTTGATAAGTTAATTGCTCAGGTGGCGTAATTGGTAGCCGCGCACGTTTGAGGGGCGTGTGGAGTAATCCGTGCGGGTTCGAGTCCCGCCCTGAGCACCATTTAAGAATAAAGGACAGGCTATTTGGGCCTGTTTTTTTGTTACGTCACGATCATCGTTCCGGTTCCTTCGTCCGTAAAAACCTCGGCGAGAAGGCCATTACGTTTTGTCCCGCTTATTATATGAGCGGATTTTACGCCGCGGCTCAATAAGGCAATCAGGCTTTCGAGTTTGGGTATCATGCCTCCCGTGGCCCGTCCCGATTCGATCATGTGCCGGGCATCGGAAATCGTGATCTGGGAAAGTTTTGTATCCTCGCTCCCTTCGTCCAGATAGATGCCGTTTACGTCGGATAGTAAGATGAGTTTTTCCGCGTTAAGACTGGCAGCGATCTCAGACGCGATCGTATCGGCATTTATATTGAATATTTTACCTTCATCATCCGCACCGAGCGACGATATAATCGGCAAATAACCGCTGTCAAGCAGCGTGTTTATCAACGAGGCGTCGATATCGACCACATCCCCAACGTGTCCGAAATCGATCGTTTCCTTAGCACCGGTTTGCCGGTTGACGACATTTGTCAGAGGTCGCTTGACCGCCTTTACAACTCCGCCGTCTATTCCCGAAAGCCCGACCGCCTGGACGCCACGGCGTCGAAACTGGGCGAGAATCTCGGTATTTATCTTTCCCCGAAATATCATCTTCGCAAGCTCCAAAGTATCGTCGTCGGTAACCCTGCGGCCCTCGATAACTGTCTGTACGACGCCGAGTTTCTTAGCCAATTGTGTTAACTGTTTTCCGCCCCCATGGATAACGCAAACGCGGATACCGACCTGGTGCAGTAGGGCCAACTCTTCGGCCAGCGAAGCAAGGTTTTCTTTATCTTCAGTGACCTTGCCGGAAAACTTTACGACAAAGGTTTTGCCCTGAAATTTCTGAATGTAAGGAAGGGCTTCCCTTAAAAGGTCGAGTGTTTCGATATTCATTTGATTAGCTTCGACATAATGGCTTTTTGAATGTGCAGACGGTTTTCGGCTTGAAGCACAACAACTGAGTTTGCCGAATCAATCACTTGGTCGGTGACAATAACATTCCTCCGAACGGGCAGGCAGTGCATAAAGATCGCATCAGATGTGCGTGACATTTTGGACTCGTCAGCGATCCAATCGTTTCTAAATCCGGCTCGATATTCGATGTCCTTATCGGTAGCTCCGTAGAATTGCTTTCCGCCCCAACTTTTTGCGTAAACAACTTCGACACCATCAAACGCCTCGCCAACGTCATTCGTAAATTCAATGCTCCCGCCGTTCTGCCCCGCTTGCCGCTCGACGTGGGCGATCAATTCTTCATCGAGCTCGTAATTCTTTGGGTGAGCGATCCGCAGATCATGACCAAACTGAGCTGATGCGAGCACAAAGCTATTTGGTACCGCCATCGGGAGGGGCTTTGGATGCCACGCCCACGTCAACAAGATCTTCTTCTTTGTCTCACCGAGTTTTTCGCGTATTGTCATCATATCTGCCATCGATTGACACGGATGGTGCATGGCGGATTCAAGATTTATGATCGGAACTGTCGCGTGTTTTGCAAACGCATTCAGAATCGGGTCCGTACGTTCAAGTTGCCAATCTTTAAGCTCGGCGAACGTACGCACTCCGATCGCCGAAATATACCGCTCCAAAACCCGAACGAACTCGCTCAAATGCTCGGTTTTGGCACCATCCATGACGATGCCTGCGCGATGCTCAAGCGTCCATGACGTGCCGCCAGGTTCAAGGATCACAGGATTTCCGCCAAGCTCATAGATGCCGACCTGCATCGATGCACGCGTCCGAAGACTTGGGTTAAAAAACACAAGCGCGACCGATTTTCCGGCAAGCGGTTTAGCGACCGAATCGCCGGATTTTATCTCAAAGGCCGAGGCCATCAACTCTTCGAGCTGATCCCGCGAAAAATCAGACGTACTTAGAAAATTGTTCATGCTGCAAGAACCTCAATAAGCATATCTATTTCGTCCTTTGTGACGCATAGCGGCGGCAAGAGCCGCAGGACGTTCGGGTCACTCGATGTGCCGGTGATGATCTTGCGTTCCAATAATTTTGCATACGCTGGACCGCACGGTTCGTCAAATTCGATACCGAGCAAACATCCTTTTCCCCTGACGGAGACGATGCCAGGATGTCCTACAAGCGCATCTCGAAGATATTTTTCTACCGCTTTTGCGTTTGCGATCAGATCATCATCTTCGATCACTTCTAATGTTGCCAAGACCGCTGCCATAGCCAACATTCCGCCACCGAATGTGGTACCAAGATCATTTAGCCTGATACTTTTAGAGATTTTTTCGCTGACTAAACAAGCCCCAACCGGAACGCCGCTGCCGAGCGATTTGGCTAGCGTAATAATATCGGGCTCCACGCTGTCCGCGAGATCGCTGCCGGCAAAGAACCAGGTTCCGGTGCGTCCGATACCAGTTTGAACTTCGTCAAAGATGAGAATGATGTCGAGTCGGTCGCACAGATCGCGCAGTTCGCGAAAAAAACCCGGTGCAGCTTCGATCACGCCAGCCATCGACTGTATCGGTTCGAGCATGATCGCGGCGGTCTCGTGATCGGCCACCGCCTTGACGCTGTTGATGTCGCCAAAGTTGGCCGATACATGCCCCGGGACGTTAGGTTTGCCGATCTCGCGATATTTCCCCAGGAACGTAGCCGAGATCGAGTCGGCAGTGCGTCCATGAAATCCGCCGGTGAAAGTTATGATCTTTTCCCGTCCGGTCGCCATTCGTGCCATCCGCATCGCGTTCTCGTTGGCCTCGGTACCGGAATTGCAGAAGAAAGTTTTTGTAAGGGACTTGGGAGCGACCGAGACGAGTCTCTCCGCCGCTTTTGCGCGGGTCCTGGAATAAACAAGATTTGAATAAAATAAAAGTTTCTCAGCTTGTGTGTGTAAGGCTTTAACAACATGCGGGTGGGAATGTCCAGTCGCGCAAACGGCGTGCCCTCCGTATAGATCGAGATATTTCTCGTTCTCACTTGTCCAAATCCATGACCCTGAGCCACGCTCAACCGCGATACCCATTTTGGCGTAGGTCTCAACTTGAAAGTCATCTTCTAGTTGTTTGATCTCGGTAAAATTCATTGCGGTCAACGTTACGGGTTGCTTCCTGTAAAAACCAGTCCAGTACTTTCTTCCAACCCGAACATCAAATTCATATTTTGCACAGCCTGTCCGGCGGCCCCCTTTACAAGATTGTCGATAGCCGAAAAAACGACAACCTGTTTTCCGTTCGAGTGAACCGACATATCGCAGAAGTTAGTATTCTTGACCCAGTTGATATCCGGTGAACCTTCAACAGTCCGTACGAAAAACGAATCTTCGTAAAAATGCCGGTAGAGATTTTGCAGATCCTCATTTGTCAAATTTACGGTGGTTTCGAGATAGCAAGTAGCAAATATGCCGCGCGAGACCGGCAGGCTGTGTGTCATAAACACAAGGTCCTCATTTAATTCACCGACGGCCCGCAGATGTTGCTCGATCTCCGGAAGATGCTGATGTGTGAATGGCTTGTAGACATAGAACGAGTTCATACGCTGCGGATGATGCGTATTGGCGGCTGGTTTTGCTCCTGAGCCGCTCGAGCCGGTTTTAGCATCGACAATTATTTTCCCGGATACAAGGCCGCTTTTGATCAATGGTGTGAGGGCGAGCAGCGTTGCCGTTGCAAAGCACCCGGGATTTGCTATGTAGTGCGCAGCTTTGATTGCATCACGATTGGTTTCCGTTAAGCCATAAACAAAAAGCTTCTGCAGATCGCCCGCAGTTTGTTCCAGTTTGTAAAATTCTTTGAAAGTATCCGCATCGTCAATACGAAAATCGCCCGAAAGATCCACGACTTTTATCTTCCGCGGCAAGGTCGGGATGATTTCCATTGCCTGGCCGTGTGGCAGAGCAAAGAACGCAAGATCAATATCGTCAAGCATAGCCAGATCGTCGGGCACTTTTGCAAAACACAGGTCCGTCAGCCCCAGCAAGTTTTTATGGACATCGCTAACTGCTTTACCGGCGTGTTCGTTGGCAGTAACGAAGGCCAGATCGACGTGCGGATGAAATATTAATATCCGCAAAAGCTCGCTTCCGCCGTAGCCTGAACCGCCGAAGATAGCTGTACGTATTCTCGCCATAGATCATTCAGCGGACTAGAAGCATTAGAATATTGCGAGTTTTATCCGGAGGAACTTTTTTGGATTTGCTCGGAAATCGTAAAGGAGCTTCGTGCCTTCACCGGTAAAAGTGGCAACGTTGTTGGCGGTTTGATTGATGCTGTTATAGAGCGTTTCGTCGGTTATGAGACGGCCTATCGTGCCTTTGCCAGCCTGAGCATCGGCGAGAATCGTGTCTATGCGAGTCATTGTTGAGTTAAAACGAGCGATAGCGGCCCTGGCGTCATCATACATTTTCTCATCGCGAAATATCTTTCCGGCAGTGCCTTTTCCATCTTTAATATCGCCTGTGATCAACTTAACATCGTCGGCGATCGCCGAGATCTTTTCAGCCGATTTTCTGAGCTCGGAAACGGCGTTCCGGGTTTCTGCATATAAAGCTTCGTCGGTGACAAATTTGCCCGCGGAGCCGCGGCCGGCTTTTATGTCTGACGAAATTGATTCCAGCTGAGAGACGGTCTTATTCAAATTATCATAAAGTGCCGGATCGTTTAACAGCTTACCGGCGCTACCGTCGCCACGGTTTAGCCGGTCAATGGTAGTTTGCAGACGGGTCATTGTTGCCCACGTATCGTTAACAGCGCCGTCCAGGCTCCTGTACAACGATTCGTCGTTTATTACACGTCCAAGCGTACCTTCGCCTTGATTTGCCTTGTTTAATATCTCGCTGGCGGGAACAGCCAGTTTATTGATCTGTGCCAAAAGCTCGCTGCCCGTTGACGTAAGCTGATTCAAACCTATCGAGGCACTCGAAGGCAGGGTCGCATTTTCGTCCACCGGCGAGCCTTTTGAGGTGCCCGGCGTGATATTAATCATCTTGTCATTTCCAAGGACAGATGTGGCTACGAGCTGGGCCGTCGAATCCGTACGGATCAGCTCGGAAATTGGCTTTTTGTCCAATTCCTGGACGATATTTAGTGTCGCCTCTATTCGTTCGGCAGGAGGCGAATCGGGAGGTAAAAACTTAACCTCCTCGACCTTTCCGATAGAGACGCCCGCAAGCTGAACATCGGCCCCGGCATGCAGACCGTCCGCACTCTCAAAGCGCGACTTTAATCTCATTTTCTTTTCAAACGGGTTAAAGTTTCCGGTTGAATTGAGTATTAGAAATCCGGTGATCAGCAATGCCCCGAGCATAAAAATGCCCACTCGAAGTTCGCTAAAGGTAAGTTTTTGTTGGCTTCTAGGCATTGTTTCTATTTACCGCGGATAAATTTACGAATGTATGAGTCTTCAGAAGCTTTAAGTTCTTCTCCTCTGCCAGTGAACCAAATGTCGCCTTTTAGCAGCATCATTACTTTAGTATTTATCAGGCAATAGGTCTTGTCTGCAAGTTCATATTGCACTTGACCGTCTTGATTGATGATCGCATACTCGGATGAAATGTAATCAAGATTGTTCATTTCATGGGTAACAAAAATTGACGAGACGTCTTCGATATCGCGTAATTTGATAGCCAATTCGCAAATGGTTCGAGCTGTTGGAGGATCAAGTCCGGCTGTCGGTTCGTCAAACAGGACGATGTTTGGATTTCCGACGAGCGCCCGGGCGACACCCACGCGTCGCCGCATACCGCCCGACAATTCGATCGGCATCTTGTCAATAGCGTCTTCGAGATCAACAAAACGCAGCATTCGCCTAACTTCATGTTCAATTTCATCGTCACCGGCGCCCGCCTCGTGGAGTCGATAGGCGACATTGTCATAAACGGACAGTGAATCAAAGAGAGCACCTTCCTGAAACACCATGCCGATCTTTTTTCGGACGCGCATCATCTCGATATCGTCAAAATCAGTGATCTCCTCGCCTTCGACAAATATTTGCCCAGCGTCGGGCTTCAGGAGGCCGAGAATTAGCCTGATCACCGTTGACTTTCCGGTTCCCGAACCGCCTAGCACAAATCTCGTCTCGCCCCGTCCCACCTTAAAGCTTACGTCGGACAGGATCACCTGGTCATCGAATGCAAGATCGACATTGCGAAACTCTATTGCCGGTGTAAGGCGGTGTGACCGCAGGTCACTACTAAAATCCGCAAGATCCTTACCCGGTTCGTATTCGCTAATAGTTTCGCTATTTTCGAGCATCATGCATCAAGTCTAAAAAAGTGTACTGCCCATTATTGTCTGCAGCAGTTTCGACAAAAAAAAGTCGGCGATAATAATATTTATCGACGAGACGACAACCGCCTGAGTGGTTGATATCCCGACGCCCACCGTTCCCCCGGTTGTACTAAGGCCCTTATAACAAGAGATCAATCCAATTATTACACCAAAAAAGATCGGTTTAATAACACCCGCGACCAGCGCCCCGATATCAGTTCCGGTGCGTACCGACGAGATATAAAGATTCATGTCGAGTCCGTGGAGTTCCCGTGCCACAATTCCGCCGCCGATCAACCCAAACAAATCGCCTGCGATAGTCAGTAGTGGAAGTGTGATCAAGAGCGCGATGATCCGGGGCGTTACCAACTTGCGAACCGGTGACGTGCCAAGCGCCCGCATGGCATCAATTTGTTGTGAAACCACCATTGACCCAAGCTCGGCTGAAATGGCCGAACCGACCCGTCCGGCGACCATAAGTGCGGTCAATACAGGACCGAGTTCGCGGATCAGGGAAGTCGCAACACCCTGGCCGGCATTGCTTTGAGCACCGTAATATTCGAGCGTTGGATATGCCTGTAAAATGAGTACGCCGCCCGTAAAAAATCCAGTCAATACTACGATCCCAAGCGAACCGACGCCGATCTGGTCCATCTGATTGACGATCTCAAAAAAGTATCGAGGCTTTTTACGCAATCCCTTTATGGAGCGCCATAGAAGATTGGTGATCTCCTGCAACTGGAACAGAAATTGTGCGATAAAAGTCATCGGGGAAAGTGATAATTGTGTCTGGACAAGGATATAACGAACGCCCGCCAAACACCAAACAAAAGAATGGCCGTCCTTTGTTAAAGAGCGGCCAAAAGGTAGGAAGGAAAACGTTATTCGAAATTAGAAATTTGGTTTCTGCTGATTCTGGCGGATCAAACGGCGAATTTGCAGCTGCTGTCTGTCCGACGGCGTTTTATCGTTAATGGCCGGTGTTTGCCGCTCAGCCGCGCGGCGATTTTCGCCATTCTGTCTTGCCTGCTCAAACCTTTCACGAAGATCACGGAAACGCAAAAGTTGCTCGGACGTCAGTATTCTTCGCACCGCCAGCTCATTCATAGAGCGTATTCTTGCGACTTCGGCCTGGGCGACCTGCACGTCTTTTAATCCCGCCGCGACATCGGTGTCGCTGGCATTATCAGCATAAATTGCCTCATCCAGAGCTCGATTCGCTTCACGCGAACGCCTTTGGGCCTCTTCCATCACTGGCTTTCTTTCGATATTAAGTTTACGGATTTGCTGTATTTGTCCACGCGAGAGTCCGAGTTGCCGGAGGAAGTTTGCCCGGACGTCATGCGGCTGGTTAGCGGCAGGCCGCTGCACTTCCTGCGGCTGTCCCTCGACCGGTTTGCCGTCCTGCGTAAAAGCTGTTGCAGAAAAAACAACAGCCGTCGTCAGGAGCACAAATAGTCTAAAAAGGTTAATTGTTGTTCTCATGGTCTTATCGCTTTGCTCCAACCTCGTCTTCAAAAAGATCGGAAAGCCGCAAGGACTTGTCGTCGTTATCTTCGTAACTACTCAAAACCGGAGCCTTGCTATTCTGCATATTTCGCTGGGGAACAATATCAACTGACCGCTGGACAAACGCTGTCGTCTGCCGGCTGGGCCGACGGCTACCAACAGTCTTCACCGCGCGAATCTCAGAATTGTTAATCTCCTTCGCAGAGCCTGGATTATCTTTGGTAATCAGAGTGGATGGAACTTCATTCTCAATGTTTGAGGGTGCAATATCAACGTTTTGAGTCGGAACGACCGTCGCTGGCACATTTACATTAGCCGCAATCTGCCGTTCGCTCCCAAAATAATTCATAGCTATAAAACCAAGTCCCAAACAAAGCAACAAGGAAGCCGCGGCCGCGGCCGGCCAAAGTGCGACACCAAACAATCCGCGCAGCCCGGCCAAGATGCCCACTTGAGCATCTTCCGCTACCACTCTTTGCTTCGCGGCGTACGGAATTATGATCTCGGGTGTCAAGAGAGGTGAAAACTCTTCGCGTTGCCATTCGAACACCGAAAAGCGGGCATTCGAAATAGCCGCAAATTCGTCCGTACACACCGGACAGTCCGCCAGATGCGTTTCAAAAATCGAGCGTTCGGCCACACCGATCTCATCGTATATGTATGAGACGATCTCGTCGGAAAATCCGCAATTTATTTTATTACCGTTATTCAACATCTCTTTTTCAAACCACCTCGACCGGCGTTCGTTCTAACTTCATTTTAAGCTGCTTTAGCGCCGTGTACAGCCTGCTTTTGACCGTGCTCAGCGGCAATTCAAGCGTTTCCGATATCTCCTGAAAGGTCATCTCCTCAAATTCTTTCATCACGATCACCTGTCTCAGCTCGCCCGGCAATGCTCCGATCGCATGTCTGACCAATGACATCCGCTCGGCCTTTTCAGTTGTCCTCGCCGGAGACAAATTTGGTGACGCGACAAATGTGCGTTCTTCCGCTCCTTCCTCATCATCGAGAAAATCCTCGGCTCGCGTCCTCTGCCGCCGTTTGGTTGTCAAACACTGATTGACTGCTATTCGGTGCAGCCAAGACGAAACCTTTGCCTCGCCGCGAAACTTATTCAGATTACGATACGCCGCAATAAAAGCCTCTTGACACGCGTCGCGGGCGTCATCCTCACGACCGAGCATACCGAAGCAGAGAGCGAATATCTTTCGCTCCCACCTTCTAACGATTTCGCCGAAGGCTTCAGAGTCCTCTGAAACTGCCAGTTCGACAAGCTGCTCATCCGTTAAATTTATCAACATTCACTCGTGTGTTAACCGCTCTACCACGAGAATAATAGCTCATATAGCCCAAACGATGCGAAACCTTTCCGCACTCAAATACTTAGACGTAAATAAATGGGCAAAAGTCTATTTCTTGCGCTGAATACCGCTTAGTGCTAACTTATCGGTGAATTTCTTTTCACCCATGAACGGTCTCTACTACGGCGATAATCTGAATATCCGGCGGTGGTATGGCGGAAACCCGCGCGGTAGCAAGGGTGCCCAAGACTGCACACCATCCAACTCGCGTACCCTCCTTACCGGTCGGGTTTCCGCCTCAAGTGGCCCGCCGTTCAATTGGAACCGCAACTTCAACGCTCTTTTCAAAGACGAGAGCGGGCTTGAAGCCGATTCGCGAGAGTGGCTTTCCGCGGACACGTGGCATTGGAAAGGGACAGTTTCGAGCTTCCAGACGAATTCACGCTCGACGCCGATCAATCCACCTCGGCCGTTACCCTTCATCATCTGAGGCTAAATATTTCAAGACTGAATGGATCCGCGTCAAGGGCTGCAATGTGATTGAGCGTACAGACGGACCTCTCAGGGGCAGGTTAATCTTACATCAAGCCTTTGGAACAGTTTGAAATTCCGCGAGGATCGATCAATTCAATGGCTTAGTTAGTTATCGCGGGAGAATTTAGGACGCTTATCCTAAGTTTAGGTTTACTAAATATAGATGGGGGATTAGAAAAATGTACAAAAAATATATTCTTTGCATGGTAGCGGGACTTGCTGCCTCTTTAGCAGCGGGCGGTTCAGCCATCGCGCAGGACCCGACGCCGACGCCAACAAAAACAACAACAACAGTTACCACCAAAACAACGAAAACTATGCAGAATCCAGACGGATCCTACACGGTGATCGAGTATCCGGAAAATAAGGAAGTTATCGTTGATCTGACGCCGACGTCAATGCTGCCCGGTGCGTCCGGTCGGGCGCGCATTATGCGTCAGGGCATGGATACGGTTATAAATCTAGATTTAACGGGAATGAAAGGCGACTTGAACAGCTACAACCTTTATGCGATTGACCCGATGGGCAAAGTTACTTCGCTCGGACCTGTTTCTGTCAACGACGGTATCGGAACTATGAGCGTGAAAACACCGCTCGACAAATTTATGCTCGTGCTGTCGCCCGAGGCAAATT
>JBDSCV010000007.1:0-15229 GCA_039920905.1 Pyrinomonadaceae bacterium | reverse complement strand
CGGTTCGATGCCGACCGTGTAGGTCGAAACCTTACGCCCGTCGCTGTGTCCGTTCATCAAAGCCACTATCGACGACGAATCGACCCCGCCGGAAAGGAACGCACCAAGCGGCACATCAGCCAGCATTTCCATCTCGACAACACGGTCGAGCGTGTCCAAAACCTTTTCGCTCCAATATTCTTCGCTCCGTCCGTCATCTATCCCGTCAAATGACAGGTCCCACCATTCGTTTTGAGTGATCTCTCCGCCTTTCCATTGCAGATAATGGGCCGGTGGGAGTTTGAAAATATTTTTGAACGTAGTCTGCGGATCAGGCGTCCAGAGAAAGGTCATGTATTGATCGAGCCCCTCGTGATCAAGCTCTGCGCGAATCAATTTTGTCGCCAGAATGGCCTTGATCTCTGATGCAAAAACAAAATTTTTACCAATTTTTGAGTAATATAGCGGCTTGATCCCGGCGCGGTCGCGAGCCAAAGTCAGCGTTTTTTCCAGATCATCCCACACGGCAAAGGCGAACATTCCGTTGAGTTTGTCGAGGCATCCGACGTTCCACGTCCGAAAGGCCTTAAGTAAAACTTCGGTGTCGGAATTTGTGGTAAAAACGTCACCTTTCACCTCAAGCTCGGCCCGTATTTTTTTGTAATTATATATTTCGCCATTCAGTATTACTGCAAAACGCCTGTCATCCGTAAACATCGGCTGATGGCCCGCGGCCGACGTGTCGATGATCGAAAGCCGCCGGTGGCCAAGACAGGCCTTTAGCTGATTCGGCCCAAATGGCGCGGAGACAAAGACACCCTCGTCATCGCGACCGCGATGCTCGATAGATTTGAGCGCCGCACCGATGAGCGTTTCAGGTGTATTTGAAATAATCCCGGCAATTCCGCACATTTTATTTCTCAGACTTTCGCGGCTTCATCGTCACCCACAAATGCCAGCCTAAAATCCCGGCGAGCGGCAGCCATTTTATCGGCAGCGGCGGAGCGTGCATAAAATGTTTGTCGCTTTTAACAACCTTAAAATCAGGAAAATTTTCACGGACCTCGGCGATTCCATACACCTTTGAATACGGATTAAAAGGCCCGTCAGTGCTGACGTTGATGAAATTTCTCATCAAAAGATATTTCCCGATCCCGATCTTTCGGGCGTTATCGAGATGATCGTCATAGATGCCGCCGGGTTTTATGCCGAAGGTAAAAAGAGCCAGCAGACCGAGCCGCCGCAGTATCGAGATCGAAAGCAGATAGTTTAGAGACCATTTTGCATAAAGCATCACGATCAGTTTGCCGTCGGGCTTTACCACGCGGGCGATCTCTTTCTGAGCGGCTCTGATCTCCGGGATATGATGCATCACGCCGTGGCTGAAAAGAATGTCAAAGCTGCCGTCCTCAAACGGCAGATCAAGTGCGCTCGCCTGCTCGATCCGCTCAAAAGGCAGACCTTTTAGAGTGAACCGCATCTTTGTTCGCTTGACGGCTTCGTCGGTTAGATCGACGCCCGAATAAATACCGCCGCGCCGCGCTATCTGTTCGGAATCGGCGCCTTGTCCGAGGCCGATCTCCAAAACCCGTTTTCCGGCAAAATCTATGCGATCCAGATTTGATAGAATATGCGGCTCGGTCGAGTAGCGATAATCGTCGTAACGATTGAAAAAATCAAGATAGTTCGTCCGTGATTCTTCCGTCAGGCCGCCGACAAGCTCAGCCCCGCACGGATGCGTCTGCCAAAAATCTTTGATCTCGTTTTCCATCGCTCCTAGTGTTTGGATTCGATCAGCCGCGCCAGAGCATACGCCATCCACGCTTGTCCCCAACGCATGAACGGCGTTTTCACCATGCTACTTTTTCGCTTTTGATAATAAAAATATCCCTGCGGATCGAGCATATTCGCTATCGTCCACTCTACCGTTTTCTCCGCCATCGGCAACATTCGTTTGTCTACCTGACTCAGCTCGCACATAGCCGAAATGGCAACGGCAGCTGAGTGAATATCCACCGGATAGACGGCTTTGTCGTAATATTTTGGGGTGCCGTCATCCAGAAAGAAATTGTCGAGCCAGTAATCCACGCCTCTCCTGATCGGGTCATGGGTCTCGGCCCTAAGATAGTCGACCGCACTGGAAACGCGATACAGCGAAAGCAGGACATAGGCCGTATGAAAATTGTCCGCCCACGATTGAACGCCCGCGGTCCCATATACCCAAGCCCCGTCACCGCGCTGTCGGCGAATGACAAACCGGACAGTCTTTGCGGCCGTTTCGAGATATTCTTTTTTTCCCTCAATAGCTCCGACACGGGCCAAACACTCGCCGGCGAGCAGGCTGGTGTTAAAGATTTTGCTGCGGTCAAGCGGCGTATAGCTGAAACAAATTTCGTCCACGGTTTCGACCGGACGATTCAGCCCTCCGAGGATAAATTCGCAAATCTCGGTCGCGGCAGATAGGTATTTTTCGTCCTCAAATATCTTATATGCCTCAATAAACGCCTGCGACGCAAATGCCGTCGGGACTATCGCGGGTGTGCCACGCGGGGCATAAAAGACCCGCGATTGCCAGTCAAAATTGTACCCAAATGACATGTTTTTTTTTCCGTCGCGAGTCGTCCCGGCGATCTGTTCTGCCAAAAGCCGTTTCAGCAAATTCATCGCATTTTCAGCGTACTGTTCGCTTTCAGTCGCCCGAAAACGCGAAAGTTCGGCAAGCGCAAACAGAGCAAGACCCTTTGGGTTCACTCCGTTTCTGACGCCCAGCAATGAACGCAGTTCAACCGGCGACCGCTTTACGGTCTGAAGAAAGGCAAGCCTAGCCGGTGCGAGATATTTCAGAGGTGAAGCCTGAAATAGACGGCTATTCAGGCCGTCAAACGGATCATACCCGGCAAAATCCTCATTTTTACAGTAAGAATACAGCCGTTTATACGTATTTTCGAGGTCGAGCGTCATCGTAATCAATAAGGATGAGGTTATCATAGGCGGAGCCGATCAGTTTGCGGTCCCGGACAAAGAAACCACCGACTTTTGCCCTTTCGCGTGAAAAACTAGATAATAAGTGCTTGTAAAACCAACCGTTATATGAAGCTTTTTTCTGATATTCGGCTGTTGATACTTGGCATTTGGCTCGGTGCGGCGGTGTTTTTTATCGGGGTTGCCCAGAGTGCGTTTGCGGTAATAGAGCAGCGCGAATTGGCCGGAGCAGTCGTAAACCGAAATCTGGCGATTCTCAATTACGGCGGCCTCGCAATAGCGACACTTCTGATCTTGTCGTCACTGATCGCCACCTCCAGGATCAGCCGATTTTGGCTCTGGATCGAGCGCTTCCTGCTTCTTTTTCTCGGGGCGGCGTGTGCGGTGGGTCAGTTTGTTATCGGTTTTTGGCTCGCGTCGGTCAGGGCACAGATCGGACGGCCCATCGACGAAGTCGCGGCGGACGACCCGCTGCGGATTCAGTTCAACATGCTGCACGAGTATTCGGTGTGGGTTTTATTCGCCGGGATGATCGCCGCGTTGATCGTGTTTTTTATTATTTCGAATCGTAAATTTGTCCTTACTAATACAGATAAGCCCGACGTTTACGATTTTTCAAAAGAATTTAAGGCCTGACAATTTATGGAATTGATCGAAAATCTTGATACTTTTTCGGGAAGGTTTTCCCGTTGGAGGGCGAACACCGAACTGGCAAGTTATCCATGGGTCGAGAATATCCACTCGCCCTTTACACCTGTCCGCCGTGCCTTGCCTATGCTCAATCTGGCATTGATCTCCTCCGCCGGAGCTTATATCGACGGCATGGACGCATTTGATACGGCGGATCGCGACGGCGATCTGAATTTTCTTGAAATCCCCATCGAGGTCGAAGCCGCTGATTTGCGTTATACCGCCAAAGGTTACGATCCAAAGGCGGTTAACGAAGACAGAAATTCTCAAATACCGATTGACCGTCTTTCAGAATACGCCGCAAATGCGGTTACTGGCGGTCTCAATAATGTATGGTGGAGCCTGAGCAGCCACATCCCAAATGCGGCCCGTGTCGCCGCCGAACTTGCACCAAAGCTCGCCGAGCGTCTGCATCGCTATAATATCCAAACCGCTCTACTCATCCCGGCATCCGCTCTCTGTCATCAAACGCTCGGAATTGTCGCCCGCGTGATCGAGGAAAGCGGTATCCCAACAATGATGATTTCGGTCGATGCAAAACTTACCGACAAGGTTAGACCGCCAAGAACGGCCTACTACAACGGCGAATTTGGAGCTGTCGCGGGCAAACCGAATTGGCGCGAATACCAGCTTCGCGTTCTCGACGAAGCCCTTCGTTGGACCGAAACATTTGACCAGCCCGGCTCGCGAAAACTCGGCGTCGAAATGGAATCGGCGGTCGAAGCCTCTCGCGGAGAAAGATAAGAATTATTGCCACAAAAAGCACAAAAGGCGCAAAATAGGATTTCTTTGTTTGTGTCTCTCGTGCTTTTTGTCGCTAAACTTTATCCGCCGATCTGCCAATGTTTTATGGCATCTATCGGATAGATTAGCATTACAATGTTTATGATCAGGCTGTCTCGGATCGTGGCTATTAGGATAGCCTCGGTCGTCAAAAACAGAGCGAACGATTTCCAAAATCGCAGCTTATACGCGATCGCAAATCCCGTGGCGCAAGCCGTAATATCCGACATCGAATTTATGATCGAATCGCCGAAATAATCCAGTGAAATGGTGGCTTCGCGGTAACGTTGGATAATGTAGGTCGAGTTTTCCGCAACTTCCCACGAACTTTCAATCAGTACTGCGATCAGCAAACGCCAAGCCAACGGCACCTTTTTGAATACGAGTCCGATCAGCCAAAATTCGAGTACTCCGTGAAGAATATGCGTAAATGAATACGGGTCGATGATGTGCTGCGAGTTGTGGGCTGACCAAATATTCCGCGACCAAGGCGAATAATCACCAACCTGACACCACCAGACGCGGCCCTGAGACCACAGGATGACAGCGGCGGCAACCATCAACATGAGGCAGATCGTGAGCGGCGTTTTTTTAAATAGTTTTGGCTGTACGTAGTTCGTAGTGTTCATTTTGCCAAGTCGGCCCCAATGACTGAGAATTTAACTGCAAATGGATCGCAACGAGATATTAGCACGCGTTCGCGGACGCTCACAGCTCTGGGACATCGTCGTCATCGGCGGTGGCGCAACCGGTGTCGGCTGCGCGGTCGATGCTGCATCGCGTGGTTATGATGTGCTGCTTCTCGAACAACACGATTTTGGCAAAGGCACGTCCAGCCGCTCCACCAAGCTCGTCCACGGCGGCGTCCGCTATCTTGTACAGGGCAACATCTCGCTCGTTCGCGAAGCCTTAAAAGAACGCGGCATACTCCTTCGCAATGCTCCCCATGTCGTTCATAGCCAAGTATTTATCGTGCCGTGTTACAGCCTCTGGCAAAAGCTCTTTTACGGCACCGGGCTAAAAATATACGATCTGCTGTCCGGCAAAAACAGCTTTGGCAAGTCGCGCATTTTGTCCAAAAGCGAAACGGCCAAGCGTCTGCCAAACATCAAAACCGAAGGCCTTTCCGGTGGCGTTTTGTATAACGACGGGCAGTTTGACGACACGCGATTATTAATCGATCTGGTCAAAACTGCTCATCACCATGGTGCGGCCGTCCTCAACTACACAAAGGTCACATCTTTAATAAAAGATCAGGCCGGTAAGATCAACGCGGTCCAATTTGAAGACGCTGTTGCGGCCGAAAAATTCACAGTCTCTGCCAAAGTGGTCATCAACGCGACGGGAGCTTTTTGCGATGCCGTCAGAGAAATGTCGTCAGTCGATTCGAAGCCGCTCGTCGCGCTCAGTCAGGGAATTCATCTCGTTTTCGGTCCCAAATTCCTGGCTTCCAGCAATGCCGTTATGATTCCAAAAACCAACGATGGCCGTATCCTTTTCTGCATTCCCTGGCACGGCCACACGCTCGTTGGCACGACCGACACGCCGATTAGCCAAACCAATCTCGAACCACAAGCTCTCGACTCAGAGATCGATTTTGTCCTTGAAACTGCCGCTAAATACCTCGAACAAAAACCGACGCGAGGTGACATTTTGAGCATTTTCACCGGAATTCGTCCATTGGTCAAATCAGGTGCTGCGAAGAATACCGCATCCCTCTCACGCGGCCATACAATTGAAATTAGCGATTCGGGTTTGCTTACAATTACCGGCGGAAAATGGACCACCTATCGTCGTATGTCCGAGGATGCGGTCGATCACGCCGCCCGTCTGGCCGGGTTGGATGTCCGGCCATCTGTGACCGGCGATCTAAAGATAACCGCTTCTACCGAGGCTCTGACGACAACCAAACCGCTCCACCCCGATCTGCCTTACACACGCGAGGACGTCATCCGTGCCGTCCGCGACGAAATGGCACAAACCGTTGAAGACGTCCTCGCCCGCCGGACACGAGCGCTATTTCTAAATGCCAACGCGGCGATCGAACTCGCCCCGTTGGTTGCGGAAATAATGGCGACCGAATTGGATAAAGAAGATGATTGGAAAACCAAGGAATTATCAGATTTTCTAAGGATTGCTAGGTCATATCAGGGGACCTAGCCACATATGTCACGAATTACACGAAGACCAAATCTAATTCGTGACATTCGTGTAATTCGTGGCAAAAAATTCCTACTCCGTAGAGACTACGTCCTCGCCCTTTAGAGCGGCATTGAGCGTGTGCCAGCTCAAGCTTGCGCATTTTACTCGAGCCGGAAACTCTAGGACGCCGGAAAAGATCTTCAGCTTGCCAAGATCATTGTCGTCGGTTTCGATATCGAGATCGCCCGTTACCATGCGATGAAATTCGTCAAAAATGGCTTCGGTTTCGCTCCTGGTCTTGCCTTTGACGGATTGCGTCATCATCGACGCCGATGCCTTTGAAATAGCGCAGCCCGACCCCTTGAACGCAACATCCGTGATCGTATCACCGTCCATCGCAACATAAACGCGCAGAGCGTCTCCGCACAGCGGATTCTTGCCGTCTGCGTATTGGTCAGCATCTAAGATCTCGCGAAAATTTCGCGGATTCTTGTTGTGCTCTAAAATTACTTCCTGATACAGATCGCTTAATTCTGACATTGTAACTAAATATTTCTTAGACGTTCGATCTCTTTGCCTTCTTCTCGAGCCTTCGCCCAGGTCATCGGAAAAAAATGAATATCGCCGCTCACTGATGCCAGCTCGATTCTGCACAATGCCTCGCGGATTATCCGTTTCTGCAATTCGACGTGAAACGGCACGCCAAAATGATGGCCCATCATAAACGGCAAAAACATGGCTCGCGGCGGCTTGATCTGCTGCGTTACGTCCAAGGACACCGAAAGCGAAACGGTCGGAATACCTCTAATTTCAACTGCGCGCTGCACGAGCGCGATGCTTTGATGGCAGATCGGTCAGGCAGGCGCAAGCAATACGACATCCGGTTTTTCAGCCTCGACAGCCACGGCAATGTCTTCAGCAAGCGTCCTCTCTAGTCTCTCAGCATCCATATTATAACCGATGAACGAATAGAAATTCTCGGTCAGTCCACCGATATAACCTTCGCCAACGAGTTCTTGCAGACGCTCGATCGGAAAGATAACGTTCAGGTCGCGTTTCGCCCCGACCGTGGGGTATTTGATTTGATGGATTTCCAGATCAGCCGGTTTCGAATCAGATGGCACGCGGCGAAAAGTATAATCGCCGACCGGATGGACAGTATCGAAAGGCATTGTTCCGTGCGGCTGCACACCTGATGTGCTTACGAACGAAAGACGCGATTCGCTCAACGGTTTTTGCAATCGCGCGAGCGGAATCAAATTATCTTTCGTAATCATCGAACCGGGATAACGTTCGTTGACTGTGTCCCAAAGGCCGGGCCGAAGCTGTGCGAGGTCGTTAGAGTTCTCCGTCATGTATCCACTCTCCTGATCGCTGGACAAAATAAAAATGCAGATGAAAATAAAGATGAGCGAGCGTCGCCGCGTCGTTTTCTGCGATGGTTTTCAAGATAAATTCGCGATCCGTCGGCGGCACAGTGAGGAGCGGTTTTAGAGCCTCGCCCCAGGCTTTGTCGATCTCTTTCCGGCCCTGCTCTTCGTCGCCGTCGCCAAGGTGAAGCCGGACGTAACGGATTAATTTCTCGTTATCGCCGTCATGGATCGCCTCTTTCAGATAAGCTAATGACATTTATACGCCGTTTACCTGCGGGTCAAACAGCCGCCGATGATAATTGATCTGGCCGAGATGATGATTGAGATGCGTCGCCAGATGGATCAGGAAATATCCGGTCGTCATCTTGTCAGTAAATACGACTTTTGGATAATCCTCTTCGAGCTGATCCGCCGTTAGTTTATTTAGGCTCGAATCAACCACCGTGATCGTCTCGTCGATGCTTTTAATAAGCTCATCACGCGAAGTTCCTTTGGTCGAGAACTCGAGATCGCGCTCACGCACATAACTCGAACCGCCCAATTCGGCACCGATAAACGCTTTCAAATTGCCGACCAGATGCAGGCACAGATTGCCGGCCGAGTTCGTGATCTCGCCATCGACCGTCCACATCGCGGTTTCGTCTTTATACAGCTCGATCTCTTGCCTGAGCTTTTCCAGATCTCTCTTATAAATTGATTTTAGAGTTGTGATCACCATTTTCATGTACCTAAGAAAACACCTCGATCATCTTCTGATCGTCCAGTGCTGTTTCGAAATTAAAGCAGCTTTCTAGTCTTCATTCTCAATTCAAAAATTCCCTCTTTACGTTTGATTTTCAACTTGAAAATCTTATTTTCTTGCTTAAATAGCTCTCGCAATTTATCTAAGGTCAAATTGCTAGTGGCCTTTTTGTTAATCATCAAAATTATGTCATTTTCCCGTAAATCAGCATCACTCCCGGGCGAGGGGGAAATCACCTGGCGGACTCGAAAAGTCTTGTAGTCATTACCTTCCGAAATCACATAAGTTCCAGTTGCATCATATTTGTAGGCAGACGAAAAATCTTTGTTTGGCTCTAGATAAAGTTTCTCTTTCGAATAATCGAAAATCACCTTAAACCGTCGCAAAATTCCGCCTCCGATTATTCCGCCAAAATCAGAAATAGACGTAACTCCATCGGTCGCTTGAGAAAAACCGACCACCGAATCTTTTATCAAAAATCCACCAAACTCCATTTTCGGTAGACGTCCGTGCAAAAATTGGGCAACTCTGACAGTCGCACCTCCACCGACGATTTGGTCAATCGTTTTAGGAACTGATTTGAGCAGGTTATTGTTGTTGACGAAGGGCATGTTGAATGTTGCAACGCTCCTAACTCCTGTATCAACAATAAGTTTACCTTCGATTTTGTCACCAATTTTGACGCTTGCGAGAGGAACCTTACCGCCTGAATCGTCTTCGAGCATTGTCAGTGGAACTTCGGTAAAAATCTTAGAACGCTTAAAATTTGCGGGACTGTGAAACGTGATAATTCGTTTCTGATAATCAATTTCCACGACAAAACGCTTGATAAAATCGTAACCGAGCAAGCCGTCAATCGAATGTCCGTCGTTGCTGCCAAAACCAAGCCGTGTCAGTTGTAAATCTTGATTTTCGACCTTAAAAGTTTGAAATTTCAGCGTCGTATTTTTGATAGCGCCGTCAGAAATCTGGAGTTTCAACTCCTTCGCCTTGTCAACGTCAATAAAAGTCTGGCTCGCTCCCGTGTCAAACATCATCCAAACCGTTTCCGAATCATTGATTTTGACAGGCAAATAAATGTGATTTCCCGCAAATTCAAAAGGAAGTTTGAACGATGCAGAATCTTGTGCAAATGCATTTGAAAACAGAAATACGGTAGAAAAAAGAATTGATAAAATATTTGGTAAAATCAAAAATTTAATTTTCCCCATAACTGTTTTATTGGATAATCTTAGTTTATATTCCACCTATATCAAGCAAAAACCTCAATAACCTTTTGCACTGCGTCGGCCAACTTATCAACTTCTTCCCGAGTATTGTAAAACGCAAATGACGCGCGGGCGGTTGCCGGGACGTCAAAGAATTCCATCACCGGCTGGGCGCAATGGTGTCCGGCGCGGATGGCAATGCCTTGCTGGTCGAGGATCGTGCCGATGTCGTGCGGGTGGATGCCTTCGATGGTGAAGGACAGTACCGAGGCCTTATTTGCGGCGGTGCCGATTATTTTGACGCCGGGGATGTCAGCGAGCCGCCCGGTCGCGTATTCCAGCAGCTCGTGCTCGTATGCAGCCGCTGCGTTGAAATCCAGAGCATTTATGTAATCTATTGCGGCTCCCAACCCAATGCCCGCCGCAATTGCCGGAGTTCCCGCTTCAAACTTGTCGGGGATCGGTGCATACGTCGTCCCTTCAAAACTGACAGTGCGAATCATACCGCCGCCTGTTTGATATGGCGGCATCTGGTCGAGCCACGTCCGTTTACCGTACATAACGCCACTGCCGGTCGGGGCAAACATTTTGTGGCCCGAAAACACAAAGAAGTCGGCATCGAGATCCTGCACATCCACCGGAAAATGCGGCACGCTTTGGGCCGCGTCAACGCAGACCGGCACGCCAAATTTATGGGCCGTCGCGATCATCTCTTTGAGCGGATTGATCGTTCCCAACGAATTCGAAACATGTGTGACCGCGACCATTTTGGTCCGCTCGTTAAGCAAATTTTCGTATTCGTCGATGATGATCTCACCGCTTTCATTGATAGGGATCATCACGACCCTTGCACCTTTTTCCTCGGCGATCACCTGCCACGGGATGATATTCGAGTGGTGCTCCATCTGGCTCACAAGTATCTCATCGCCCTCGCCGATAAATTTATGTCCGTAGGAATACGCCACGAGATTCACGCCCTCGGTCGTGCCGCGAACAAAGATGCACTCTTTCGCCTCGCGTGCGTTGATAAACCGCTTGACCTTTTCGCGGGCCGCTTCATAAGCAGTCGTAGCAAACTGAGAGAGGTAATGAACGCCGCGATGGACATTCGAATGCTCCTCTTCCATATACTTCGAAGTGCGGTCAACCACCATCTGCGGCACCTGCGACGAGGCGCCGTTGTCGAGATAAACCAGCGACTTGCCATTCACCTCTCGCGACAACACGGGAAAATCCTTTCTAATTTTTTCAACGTCCCAATTCATATGATTAAATGCCCCAGAAGATACTGAGTCACTATATTTCTGCTCCTAATCTGTTTAGCACCATCGCATCTAAATCTTTCTTTATAGACTCGATCCCGATCTTATTAATGATTTCCTCAGCAAAGCCGTATGTCAGCAAGTTTTTTGCCAGCGTCGGCGGCAAACCGCGGGTCAGCAAATAGAATAACTCCTCTTCCTCAAGCTGGCCGACGGTCGCGCCGTGGGCGCATTTTACGTCGTCGTTAAAAATCTCAAGCTGCGGTTTTGTATCGACACGGGCGTCGTTTGAGAGCAAAAGATTCTTGTTCGATTGCTGAGCATCGGTGCCGTGGGCGTTCTCACGCACAAAGACCTTGCCGTTAAAAACCCCCCGCGAATGATCGTTTAGCACACCTTTGTAGGTTTGATGCGAAATGCAGTTCGGCACAGTATGGTCGATGATTGAATGCGTGTCGTGGTGCTGCTTTTCGCTGAGCATATACAGCCCATCTACAAACGCCTCGCCGCCCTCGGCCATGAATTTAAGATCGATATCATGCCGCGAAAGCGCCGCTCCGAGATTGATATTCGTCAAATCATACCGGCTGCCCGATCCAAGACTTACCTCGGTTGTCCCGATATTAAACGCCTCAGCCGCGTCCTTTTGCACCCGGTAATGCGTCAGATTCGCATTGTCCTCGACGACGATTTGAACGGCTGAATTAGTAAAACTCTTCGCCGTCGAGACGTAAGACTCCACGATTGTCACCTTGCTCCCGGCTTCGGCAATTATCAAAACGTGCGGGAATATCGCGGTACTTTCATCAGTCGCAAACGAAAGCTCGATAGGCTGGGAAAGGCTAGTCTCTTTTGCGATGCGGATAACTTGAAAGTCAGCAAATGCGAGATTCAAGGCCGTAAAGCCATTGCGACGGAAATTGAACGCCCCCAATTGTTCTCCTGACCTCTCGCCGGAAGGCGAGAGGTCAGGAGAGAATGGAGCGATCTGCCACGTCTCTTTCGCTATTGGGGAAACATTTGTGTACTTCCAATCTTCACCTTTAACAGTTGGAAATCCCGACAGCGAAAATGCTGCGAACGCATCTTCGCGCAGTATTCTCAGCTTAGCGTTAGTTTCCGCCTTCAAAACCTTTCTAAATTGTTCCGTAAATTGCGTATCCCTTACGGCTGTTGTTGAAACCATTGTCTAAGACACCTTTATTAAACTAAACTTGCTGTCCGAGCGAACGGTGTTCGCGGATCTAAAATAAAATCTTTTGCGATCTTTAATTTCGCCTCGTTCTCGGCGCGCGGCTTTTTATCATCGACTAAAGTTGACCGATCATAGTCAAACAAGAAATCGTGCCGCGTTAGTACATATTTGATACCCATCGCGACGGTTTTCGTGCGCATTTCCTGCACGTTTCGAGCTTCCCAGACCATCTTTCGCAGGGTCCAGTCTTCGAATAGATAGTCCAAAAACACTGGCCGGTCGATATTGTATGTATCACGCCGCATATTGATCAGCCAGACCTTTGCGTCCGGCGGCGTGTCCGAATTCAGCGTCTGGTAATATGGATAATAATCGAGATTTCGCGTCAGATACTGGTCACGAGTCTCGCCGCCGAGAATGACCCGTAGCGGCGCCTTTTGGCAAAACCAAGCGGCTGTGGTCGATATGCCGCAGATTGCCGCCGCGATAAATGTATATTGAGCAATCGTTTTTAATGCTCCTATCTTTGCTCCAGTCGTCTCTACCGAAGCAGCAATCGCTATCGCAAGAACCGGCAAGATCGGCACCAGATACCTAAGCTGCTCGCTTGAAAAGAGCCAGAACAGATACATCACACCCGCAACTCCGGCCCCGATCTTTGCCTCGACCGGCAGATCAAATTTCCAAAGCGCCCATATTAGCAGCGGCAGTCCGATAAAAAACGACACGCCCAATACGCCGTCGTAATTTTGCGGTTGCTCGGGCTGCGCCATTATCGAGACGCGAGCTGGAGCGGTCAGGTAATTTAACTTTTTAGTATCAGCACCGCCGTATTGCGAATTCATCTCCTGAAACAGGTTAGAACGCTCGACATCCCACCCGTTCGCCTTGCCCGGCCAGATGCTCATATAGAACAGGAACACAGGCGAACCCGTTGCCACCCACGCCCGCAGATACCATGGCGACGCGATTACGACGCCCAGCAGCAACGCCGCAAATCCGCTCACGACGATCTTGCCTGCGCCAGCGACAACGACCGTGTCAGAACCGGGAGCGCCTACGGGTGTCGGAACTGGGTACTTCGCCCCTCTCGTTCGAAACAAAACTACCAAACCGAAGGCGGCAACCAGGAAAATTGCCGTAAGTTTGATAGACAAAGCGGCGCCTAGAAATATACCGATCAAGATGACCCAACCCGTCGTCTGTTCTTTCCACCAACGGGTCAGTGCATAGATCGCCAGCGTCACAAACAGTGTCAGCGAAAGGTCAATATATCCCCTCGATGCCACATGATACGCTGATGGAATTGCCGCAACCAGCAACGTCGCTATCAGTGTCCAAGTCCGCGAAACCCCACTTTCGCGGGTCCATCCATATATCGCCAGAAGCAATAGTGGAAAGAAAAGAAACGCCGTGACGCCTGCGGCAGCATCAGCCGCTCGCGGGCTGATAATGTTGCCTAGCAGCATCGCCCAAACCGAATGCATCTCCGTCCCGAGTGTCAGGTAGCTCGCGACATTACCAGCCAGAAAAGCAGAACCGCCCTGCGCGATAAGGGCTTTGGCCACGGCAAAATGATAAAGTAGAGTGTCTTTTGCGGTCGGCGGGGCGAGCGATGCGACCAGTGCCAGAAACATGACAAACCCTATTATCGCGATCAGAACATTTTGCAGAACGGATCGCCGCTCGACTGCGTTCGCCGCATCATCACTCTTTCGCAGCCAAAGAATACCAAAAATAGCCATTGCGATGCCGATCAAGACGGCAACCACGGCAACCGGTTGTGAATATAGGCCGACGATCCGTGCATAAAACCAGATGAATGACAGAAATCCGGCACCGACTCGACTCCCGCTACCATACGGGCTGGGTTCCATAGCACTCAGGCCAAGGAAAAACCATATCAGCGACCAAATGCCCGCTCCGAGGGCAATCGTAACTACAATTTCAAATAACCTTGACGAACGGTTCCCTAGTCGCACAAACCTCAGAAAGATGCTGCCGAGTCCGAACCATGAAATTCCAATTAATACGGCGACTAAAATACCGACAAAGCTATCGCGAATGACCTCAATACCCGCCAGCGGCCCGCCGCCGAGATGTCCGATCAGATTTGGCAATTGACCTACATCCCCGCCGCGATAGGCCAAAAAAGCAATTATCGCCACAACCGCAAATACGGCGAAAAGCAATGCGGCTAGGCTGTCCGAACTCTTGTTTTGAACGGTTGGAGTCATCGGTTAGCCGACGTTCGACGCTCCTTTCACCCAGTCGTAGCCTTTTGCTTCGAGTTCGAGGGCAAGTTCCTTGCCGCCCTCTTTGACGATGCGGCCTCCGGCAAGGACGTGGACCATGTCGGGCACGATAAAATTGAGCAGACGCTGGTAATGTGTGACGAGGATGATGGCGTTGTCGGAGCTTCGCAGCGTATTTACGCCCTCGGCGACGATCCGCAATGCGTCGATGTCGAGGCCAGAATCCGTCTCGTCCAGAACCGCAAGTTTCGGAGCGAGCACCGCCATTTGCAGTATCTCGTTCCGCTTTTTCTCACCGCCCGAAAAGCCTTCGTTGACCGAACGCTTAAAAAACTGCGGGTCCATATCGACGATCTTCGCCTTTTCTTTCAGATAATCATTGAATTCGAGCGGGTCGAGCTCTTCGAGGCCGTGGTGCAGCATTTTCTGGTTGTACGCGAGCCGCAAAAACTGCGAATTCGACACGCCCGGCACCTCGACCGGATACTGAAACGCCATAAAGACACCTTCGCGAGCACGCTCATCCGGGTCGAGTTCGAGCAGGTTCTTGCCCTCGAACAAAACTTCGCCCGATGTCACTTCATAGCTCGGATGCCCGGCCAGAACCTTTGACAAGGT
>JBDSCV010000006.1:0-2878 GCA_039920905.1 Pyrinomonadaceae bacterium | reverse complement strand
GGCCCAGTGATGATCGCCTTTCCCGCCGCCGCCGGTTCATAAATGCTCTGACCGCCGTGCGGTATAAGGCTGCCGCCAACAAAAACGATCTCAGCGAGCGGATAGGCCGCGCGAAGTTCGCCGATACTGTCGAGAAGTATCACCTCGGCACCCTTATCTCGTGAAGATGCGGATTCGGATCGCCGAACCCACGTAAACCCTGTCTTTTTAATAAGTTCCGCAACCCCCGCAAATCGTTCGGGGTGGCGCGGGGCGATCATTAGACGCGGCAGATTCTCGCCGGATGTTTTCCAGACTTCTTTAAAAGCGTCGAGAACCCACATTTCCTCGCTCCGATGGGTGCTCGCCGCGATTATCACCGGAGCGTCAGGAGTAATCCCAAACCGCTCGCGCAGTTCATCCGTCAACGTATTTGCCTGATCGTCCAAGCCGTGGTCAAATTTCAGATTCCCGGTCACTCTGACCTTGCTCGCCCTTATTCCCAGTGACATCAACCGTGATGCGTCGGCCGTTTCCTGCATCAGAGCGAGGTCGAGATAGCCCAATACGCGCCGCACGAATTTTTTGATATATCCAAAACGTTTGTGCGAACGAGCGGACAACCGCCCATTGACGATCGCGATGCGGGCACCGCTTTTGTAAGTTTCGCGAATAAAGTTGAACCATATCTCGGTTTCCATTAAAAGCACGACCGAGGGCGTAAATCGCCGCAAAGTGCGTCGAACGGCAAATTTCCAGTCGAACGGAAAATAAAAAACGAGGTCGGCCACGTCGGCAAAAGCTGTTTTGGCAAGCTCCTGTCCCGTGCGGGTCGTCGTTGAGATTATCAGGGATGAGTCAGGAAAATCTTGTTTGATCTTGATCGCCAGCGACCGGGCGGCATTTACCTCGCCGACCGAGACGCAGTGCAGCCAAATAACTTTTTTTCTGTGTGCGTCGAACGCAGGAACGAAGCCCAGACGCTCCTTAAAACCGGCGACGTACTTGCCTTTAACCACAGCATCAAAAATAAATCGCGGCGAAAGCACGATAAATCCGATGGTTAGTAAGATGCTGTAAACGAAGAACATTTGCAGTCGAGGAAGTCTGGTAAGTCTGGTAAGTCTCGGAAGTCGAGGAAGTCTTAAAGGAATGACCTCCGAGATGCCCTAGCCTTTTCAACTTCCAAGACTTCCTACACTTTCTCGATTTCCAAGACTAATTACTTAACGCGTTCCATATACTTGGCTTCGGTCGGGTTTACGCGGATTTTTTCGCCGGCGACGATGAATGGCGGTACGGTAATGGCAACTCCATTTTCGAGCGTCGCGGGTTTGTTAGAATTCGATGCGGTCGCACCTTTAAGCACAGGTTCGCAATCCTGGACGATCAATTCCATCGAGGCCGGAAGCGCGACGCCGATCGGTGTGCCGTTGTAAAACTCGACTTCGATGGTCAGGTTTGGCATAAGCCACTGAGCGGCATCGCCGAGTTCGTTTTCGGTGAGCGCGACCTGCTCGTAATTCTCATTATTCATGAAATGATGATGCGAGCCGTCAGAATAGAGGTAATCCATTTTTACCTGTTCGAGCGTGATCTTTTCAAGCGTGTCATTTGACCGAAAACGGTGTTCGGATGAATTGCCCGTGATCAAATTGCGCAGGCGCGTCTGAACCATCGCCCGCAAGTTCCCCGGCGTGTGGTGATGAAACTCCATCACTTTTGACGGCGCGCCTTCGTGCAGGATCACCATCCCTTTTCTTATATCGTTTGCTGAAAGTGCCATAGAAACATGCTCGTATCTCAGTCATCGGGCGTCAAAAATATGCAAAAAAGAATTTTAACGCAAAGTCGCAACGCCTCAAAAATTAATGCAATTGCGGGTAGGGTCCTAATCTTGTGGTGCTCATCCTCTTTGTGTTCTTTGTGTCTTCATATTCGTGAACTTTGTGTTTAAAAGCTATATTTATCACAAAGCCCACAAAGTTAAGACGCAAAGATCACAAAAAAATCTCTCTGTGTCCAGAAACACCACAAGACTAGGACACTACCCAAATGCGAATAAATGAAATTGATTCTTTCCTTTGCGTCTTTGCGTTGAAAAATCTTCTGCCAAACAAAAGAGTTAGTTTAGTAACGCCAGACCGCTTTTGTCTAGCGGACAGGAGCGACAAGCATCCTGATTGCATTACAACCTGTTACTTCGACTTTGTAAATGGCAGTGGCGGCGGCTCCTCGCCTTCTTTTGGAGATTCGCGGTTGATGGAACTGTAAATCGTAATTATCTGCTGTATCCAATCTTTAGCTTCAGTGTTTGAAGGATCGTATTTGACCGCACGACGGTAATCACCGAGCGCCGACGCATATTGGCGAGCGTCGGTCAGCGCCATAGCACGGTTAAAGTACGCTGTGCTAAGAGCCTTTTTTGTTTTCTCGTCCGACGAATGTTTGACCAAAGCGACCTCTGCGGCGGCGATCGCCGTGTCAAATTCCTTTGTATCGATCGGGTCACCGCTCTGCGTCCATTTCGATTTTTCGCCGGTCGATGTTGACGGGTGTGGTGTTTGATTTTCCGACGAATGGGCTATCGCGGTCTGCGGACGTTCGCTGTTCGGCGCGACCGGAGCTTTCATGGCATTTTGAGGGACGGGCGCGGCATTATTACAGCCGAGCATTATTGTCACTAAAAGCGTAATTATTATGAGTTTCGTAAGATTCATTTTTTATCGATATACGGCCTCGCCTGAACAACGTAAATGCGGTCCTTCAGAATGCCCCACTCAATATCTTGTTCCTTTTTGCCGCCAAATGCACTTCGGATGCTGATCGCAGCCTTTGCCAGGCTGCGGGCCTGAATATCGGTAAGGACTCGTTTTTTCGCACCGGCGCATTTATCGAC
>JBDSCV010000005.1:0-4862 GCA_039920905.1 Pyrinomonadaceae bacterium | reverse complement strand
TCAAATGCAATAGGGAAGGCAAGGTCGCCAAGCTCCGTTTTCGGCGGTGTTTCGGCGACGATCATGTCGAGTTCGACTCCGAATTGCGAGACTGCCGTCGCGCGAACCGCGTCTCGAAGTGATCTTTGAATCTCGGTTATGGTCATTAAGTTATCTGTAAAACCAGCAAAATAAACGGTAATTATAGACTTCTAACAGCAAGTTTAGCAAAACACCGGGCTTTTGATTTCACGGCAGAACAGCTAAACTCTTAGTCTTAGACATAGATTAGATATGGCAAAAATAGCAATTAAAAAGATCGATCTGAAAAAGATCGCTGATGGCGTTAGATTGATGCTCGAGGGCATTGGCGAAGACCCGGAACGCGACGGTTTAAAGAAAACACCGGAACGCGTCGCCGATTTTTATGCGGAGCTAACCGAAGGAATGTGGATCGATCCGAGTGAGCATATCGTGCCGCTGCCCGGCGATTCGCATGATGAAATGGTGATCGTCAAGGACATTTCGATTGCCTCGGTTTGCGAACATCACCTTGCTCCATTCACCGGCAAGTGCCACATCGCATACATTCCGAAAAACGGCCGTATCATCGGATTGTCGAAACTCGCCCGTATTGCCGAGGTTTTTGCCCGACGTTTGCAGGTGCAGGAACGCCTGACGCAGGAGATTGCACAGACGCTTTTTGACAAGTTAAACCCGATCGGCGTAATGGTCGTTATCGAGGCGGAGCATACGTGTATGACGCTTCGCGGCGTCAAAAAACCGGGGGCTGTGACCATAACGTCGGCAGTTCTAGGCGGTTTCCGCAAAGATCCACGAACACGGGCGGAGGCGATGTCGCTGATCAAAGGGTAGCAAATGACAGACACTTTTTACATAACAACTCCGATCTATTACGCGAACAGCCTGCCGCATTTGGGACACCTTTATACGACTATTGTCGCGGATGTGATCCAGCGGAGCAAGAAACAGCGTTGTTTTGATACATATTTTCTGACGGGTACGGATGAGCACGGGATCAATATCCAGCGGGCAGCGGAAAAGGCGGGACGAAGCCCAAAGGAGCAGGCCGATTACATCTCCGGTGAGTTAAAGCGGATGTTCCACGATTTCGGGCTGGATACCGAAAATGGCGGCTACGATGTTTTTATGCGGACCACGGAGCCGTTTCACTATGAAGCGGTTCAGCATTTTTGGCGTGAGATCATCAAAAACAAAACGCCGAAAGGGAACGAAAGCATCTACAAAGGCTTTTATGAGGGTTGGTTTTGTGCTCCGTGCGCCGCATATAAAAGCGAAGACGAATATTACACGCCTGACGGTTCTGAGACACCTTACTGCCTGATCCACGAACGACCGCTCGATAAGGTGGCTGAGGAAAGCTATTTCTTTCGGCTGTCTGATTATAATGCCTTTTTAATAGACCTTATAGAAAATGATTCATTTTTGGTTAGGCCGGAATCACGCCGAAATGAGGTTTTGTCGTTTATTCGCAGTGGTTTGCAGGATCTGTCAATAAGCCGACAGAGATCGTCAGTTTCGTGGGGCATTCCGGTCCCGGACGACGACGATCATGTGATGTATGTATGGCTGGACGCACTTTCCAACTACATCACCGCTATCGGCTATGGCAACGCTGAAAAAGCATCGATTGGTTTCGAGAAATATTGGCAGAATGCAGTCCATCTGGTCGGAAAAGACATCCTGCGATTTCATACGGTCTATTGGTTTTCTTTTCTGACGGCGGCCGGATTACCTTTGCCGAAAACCGTTTTCGCTCACGGAATGTGGCTCGACGCCGATGGCCGAAAGATGGGAAAAACAACAGGTAACGTGATCGAAGTTGATGTTCTACATGAGCATTTTCAAACCGATGGTATTCGTTATTTTTTGCTTCGCGATATGGTATTTGGACAGGATGGCAAGTTTGGCTACGAAAACCTGATTGATCGTGCAAATGCCGACCTTGCAAGCGGTCTAGGCAATCTGGCGAGCCGCACTTTTTCGATGATAACGAAATACCGTGACGGCCTGATCCCAAATGGCAAGATCTCGGAAGAAAACTATCTTCAAGCGAGACGGGCCGGGATCGATCCTGACGGTCAGGACTTGGTTTCGGTTATTGAACACGCCCGCGACGAGTTTTTGAGGCGTTTTGATAATTTTGAGTTCAGTTTAGCCCTCGAAACGGTTTGGACGGTTATTGCACGGGTCGATAAGCTCATTTCGGATTCGAAACCGTGGGAGCTTATCAAAGACGACAAGCAGGCCGAGACGCTCAACGCTGTGCTGTACAGAGCCACCGAAACGCTACGTTGGCTTTGTATATTGCTGTATTCTGCCATGCCTGAGGCGTCTAAGAATATCTACAGTCAGATCGGGCTCTACGACAACGTCGCTAAACTCGATCCGGCCAATCTGAAATGGGGCGGTTTGACCGCCGGAACCAAGATCGGCGAAACGGTTAGCGTTTTCCCAAGAATTGATAAAAATAAAGTTATGAATGAAATTAAGGAGCAGTCAGGAGTAAGCAATCAGCGTTCAGCAGAACCGGTTGGAGCCGGGTCGGAACCGGGATCGGTAGCGACTGGTTCAAACGCAACGAACGAGGAACGACCAGCAACGGACGAATCGTTTATCACAATCGACGATTTTCTCAGGGTTGAGCTTCGCGTCGGTGAGATCAAGGTGGCGGAACGCATTCCAAACGCCGATAAACTCTTACGTTTTGAGATTGACCTCGGCGAATCCGCACATCGCCAGATCCTCGCCGGTCTCGCCGAATACTACGACCCCGAAAAACTAGTCGGCCGCAAGGTTGTCGTCGTCGCCAACCTCAAACCACGAAAGATGCGCGGCCTCGAGTCCCAGGGCATGATCTGCGCCGCTTCGCTTGCAGAGGAAGACACGCCCGCATTAGCCACTTTTTTAGAGGATGTGAAGCTAGGCGCGAGGTTGAAATAGTATGCGTGTCTTGTTGGTAATTTTTGTGAGTTTTCTTTCAACTTGCGCTCAAAGTGGATCTCAGATCAAATGGACCGACGTTCAGGATCCGAACGCGTTGGTTCAGGCAAAGCTGCCCTGTGTCCTAGATTCCGCGCCTGCTCAAAGCTTGAAAGGCGTGTTCGGGAAAACATGCGAAACAGATTCGTTTAGGGTTGTTCTGTCGGTAAAGCAACATCAGAACCCGTTTGACGAACAGACTGTCGCTGAATCTTTTGCAGCCAACGAGATGATTCTTAAGACGGTGTTTGGCGAATTGCGGAGTTTCGACACCGTAAACCGTTCTAAGAATGGGTTTGAGACCCGTACTTATTTATTGAAGCTAGCTACCGGAGAGCAAGTTAAATCGCGTATTTTCGTCACGGAATTTGGAACGTATGATGCAATGATCGGAACGAAGGGGCTTGGAAAAGGGAATATTGGACAGTTCGAATTTGATAGTATCTCGGATAAATTTCTGGAAAGCGTTGGAATTCTCAAGAAATGATCTTTATAGATTCCCATTGCCATATTGACGGCGAGCAGTTTGACGGCGACCGGGACGAGGTAGTCGGGCGGGCGTGGGAGGCGGGCGTGGTGGCGATGTTGAATATTGGAACGGGCGATCCGAATTCGCACGATTTTAGCCGGGCTGTGGCGACTGCTGAGAAGTATGACAGTGTGTATTCGGCGGTCGGCGTTCATCCGCACGACGCGAAGCTTTACGACGATAAAGCCGAAAACCATTTACTAAATCTTATCAATTCGAGCAAAAAGATCATCGCTTGGGGCGAGATCGGGCTTGATTATTACTATGATCACAGCCCGCGGGATGTGCAGAGAGAGGTTTTTGTTCGGCAGATCCGCAGAGCGAGGGAGTTGGACTTGCCCATAATCATCCACAGCCGTGATGCTGACGACGAGACGGCCGAGATACTTATACAAGAATGTTCCTATGAAGGCTTTCGCGGGATAATGCACTGTTTTGGCGGTACGCCGGCGATGGCGCAAGATTTAATGAAGATCGGGTTTCTGATCTCTTTCGCCGGTAATGTTACGTTCAAAAAGGCCGACAATCTGCGTGACGCGGCTCGCGTTGTTTCGCTTGACAGATTGTTGATCGAGACCGATTGTCCTTTTCTAACGCCCGTGCCATTTCGCGGAAAGCGCAACGAGCCAAGTTTTGTTGTCCACACGGCAGAGTTTCTGGCAGACTTTTACGGGATCGAGATCGAGACGCTCGCTGACAAGACGACTAGAAACTTCCTAGATTTTTTTAACTTGGACCTAACCGTAGAGACGCAGAGCCGCTGAGACGAGAAAAAAGATAATTTACAATTCTCATTTCTTACTCTGCGTCTCAGCGACTCTGCGGTAAAATAATTTTATGGCAAAAGAAAATTCATTCGATATTGTTTCAAAGACGGACTACGCCGAGCTGACCAACGCTCTCAATCAGGCCGAGAAAGAGATTTCGCACCGGTTCGATTTTAAGGGCAGCAAAGCGGCTGCGGTATTGCAGGGCAAAGACCTTCAGCTGACGGCTGAGGACGACACGCGGCTCAGGAACATGAACGATATTCTCCAGAGCAAGCTCGTCAAACGCGGCATCTCGCTCAAGGCTCTTGAGTATGAAAAGGTCGAGGCTGCCGCTGGCGGCACCGTGCGACAGACTGTAAAAGTGCAGCAGGGCATTCCGATCGAAAAGGCGAAAGAGGTCGTCAGATTTATCAAAGACGCCAAATTTAAGGTCCAGGCGTCGATTCAGGGCGAGACCGTCCGCGTTTCGGGCAAAGACCGCGACACCTTGCAGGATGTAATGGCAAAGCTCAAAGAAAACGATTTTGGAATTGATATGAAATTCGACAATTATAGGAGCA
>JBDSCV010000004.1:0-9819 GCA_039920905.1 Pyrinomonadaceae bacterium | reverse complement strand
TATCACGACGCTTGAGGTAATCAAGCAATTTTCTACGACGCGAGACCATTATCAGCAAGCCTCTACGCGAGTTGTTATCTTTCTTATGAATCTTGAAATGAGCCGTCAATTCATTGATCCGCTGCGTCAGCAGCGCGACCTGCACCTGTGACGAACCCGTGTCCGATGTGTGAGTTTTATAATCACCCACGATCTGTTCTTTTAGTTCCTTAACTGTCGACATAATTTCTTGCTTAAATAGCCTCTCCTGTTGTTCGCAGTAACTCCGTAAACTAATACGGTAACCGCAAAAAATAACTGAAAACTAATAACTAAAAGTTAAAAGTGATTCGACCTAATTATCTACTATTCCCTAACCACTATCAACTATTCACTAATACTTAAATTCCTCCATGAACTTCGTTGAGAATTCGCCTTTCTGAAATTTTTCGTCCGCCATGATCGCCTGGTGGAGTGGGATCGTGGTTTTTATGCCCTCGACGACCATCATTTCCAGTGCTCGCTGCATACGGGCGATAGCGAGGTCGCGGGTGCGTGCATGGACAATCAATTTGGCGATCATCGAATCGTAGTACGGCGGCACAACATAACCCGGATAAACGGCAGTATCGACGCGAACGCCGGGGCCACCGGGAATGTTAAACGCCGTGATCCGACCCGGGCTCGGGACAAATGTTACCGGATCTTCGGCGTTGATGCGGCACTCTATCGAGTGGCCGACGATCTGAACCTCGTCCTGCGTATAGCCGATGTTTTCACCGGTCGCGATACGTATCTGATTCCGCACAACATCGGCAAGCGTGACCATCTCGGTCACCGGATGCTCAACCTGAATACGCGTATTCATCTCCATGAAGTAAAAGCTGCCGTCTTCGTCAAGAAGAAACTCGAACGTGCCGGCACTCGAATAGCCGATCTCCTGACAGGCTTTTACGGCAACGGCTCCCATCTTGTCGCGTAATTTCTTTGAGATCACGGGCGACGGAGCTTCTTCAAGCAGCTTTTGGTGACGGCGTTGGATGGTGCATTCGCGCTCGCCGAGATGAATGACACTGCCATGCTCGTCGGCCAGAACCTGTATCTCAATGTGACGCGGACGCTCGATGTAGCGTTCGATATAAACAGCCCCGTTTTTGAAAGCGTTCAGAGCTTCGGTCTGGGCAAGTTGGAGATTTGTAGCGAGTTCATCCTCGGACCGGACAATACGCATTCCGCGTCCACCGCCCCCGGCAGCGGCTTTAATGATCACGGGAAAACCAATCTCAAGAATAAGTTTTTTTGCTTCTTCGGGCGATTCGATGGCCTCGGGACTGCCGGGCAAAATCGGGACTCCGGCGGCTTTCATTGTCCGCCGGGCCTCAACTTTGTCGCCCATCATCGCGATCACGTCCGGTCTCGGGCCGATGAATTTGATGTTGCAGTCTTCGCAAATTTTGGCAAATGTCGCAGACTCGGCCAAAAAGCCGTATCCCGGATGGATCGCGTCGACATTTGTTATCTCGGCCGCGCTAATGATCGACGGAATATTGAGATAGCTCTCAGCCGACGGCGCCCCGCCGATACACAGAGCTTCGTCAGCATACCGCACATGCAGAGCATCGCGGTCGGCCTCGGAGTGCACAGCGACAGTTTTTATCCCCATCTCCTTGCACGTCCAGATGATCCGGATAGCGATCTCGCCGCGATTGGCGATCAAAATTTTCTTGATCTCACGCATTTAGTAAAAATTAAACCGCAGAGACGCTGAGTCGCAGAGAAGAAAAAATCAGCAAGGATTCAGTCTCTATATTCCTCTGCGTCTCCGCGTCTCTGCGGTAAATATCTATTTTCTTATCCCGAAAAGTGGCTGGCCGTATTCGACCGGCTGACCGTTTTCAACGTATATCTTTACGACCTCGCCTGAAACCTCGGCTTGAATTTCGTTCATCAACTTCATTGCCTCGACAATGCAAACCGTCGTTTCCGGCGAGACGTTACTGCCTTCGCTGACATATGATTCTTTGTCCGGACCTGCTGAACGGTAGAATGTGCCTACTATCGGTGAAGTGATCTTGTAAAGTCCTGCGTCGGGATCAGCGGTCTCAGCAGCAGCTGCAGGTTCAGACGCGGTCGGCAGAGGGACAACATTTACTGCCCGTGCAGGTGCCAGTGCCGCTGGTGGAGCGGTCATCTTGCTCAGACGGACGCGAATATTCTCGTTCTCAAACTCGAAATCTGTAAAACCATGCTCAATGACAAGACTCGCGATGTCGCGCAATTCGTCCATGTTAAGCGACGGATCGGTAACCTGTTTCTGCTTTTTCGAGCCGTTGCCGTTCTTCTTCTCAACCACGATCTCGCCGTCCTTCGCCTTTGCCGAAGCCTGTGTTTCGCTCATACTCGCCTAGCCTCCGTTTGCGTTAGCCCTTTGCGGCCAACTCGCGTGGATTATCAACAAGTTCGATGACGGCCATCTCGGCATTGTCGCCCTGACGGCGGCCGAGCTTGATGATGCGTGTGTATCCGCCATTACGGTCTTTATAGCGCACTCCGAGTTCGCTGAAAAGCCGCTGGACGGCCTTTACGCCTGCGGTTCGTTCGATCGGCTCCTTCGTTTCGCCTTTTTTACCCCGAAAACGGCTCTGTTCGGCCTTGAAAGTGCTGTTGCCCGCATGAAAATATGCCGCAGCCTGACGGCGAAGATGAACGCCGCGAAGAACGGCATCGTCTCCGGTCAGATTCTCGGCCTTTCGCGCCAAGGTGATCGCTTTTTCAATAAACGGACGGAGTTCCTTGGCCTTGGGAACAGTCGTGACAATGTGCTCCTTGTCAGCGTTGATCAGCGATGTTGCCAAATTCCTGAGCAGAGACATGCGATGCTCAGTCGTCCGGCCCAATTTACGATGTGCTTTTAAGTGTCTCATTTCTTTAAAGTCTGGGGAGTCTGGGAAGTCTGGGAAGTCTCGGGAGTCTAAAGCGATCAACCGCTTCCTAGACTTTCTAGACTTCCTAGACTTTCCAGACTTCTTAGTCTAGGTCTCGTCCTCCCGATCCCGGGATCGGATTTCCCTGTTCGTCAAAATCCATGCCAAAATCCAGGCCCATTCCGTGGAGCATATCCTTGATCTCGGTCAGCGATTTCTTGCCGAAATTCTTTGTATGAAGCATGTCCTTTTCGCTGCGGCGGATCAAATCGCGGATCGAGCGAATATCGGCGTTCTTCAAACAATTATACGAACGCACGGAAAGCTCGAGCTCATCGACGGATTTGTCGAGCAAATCGTTCCGCATAAGCGGTGGCCGGGCGATGTCCTCGTATTTGTATTCTTCTTCTTCCTCTTCGAAATTAACGAAGATGGACATGTGATCTTTTACCAACTTAGCGGCCAAGCCGATCGAATCTTCCGGCTTTACCGAACCATCCGTCCAAACTTCGAGCGTAAGGCGGTCAAATTCCGTGTTCGAACCCTGTCGGGTTTGATCGACGTTGTAGTTAACTTTCTTGATCGGCGTATGGACCGAATCGATGGGGATATACCCGACCGAGAGGTCCTCGTCATTGTTAAACTCTGCGGAAACGTAGCCACGTCCCTGCTTGAGCCGCATTTCTAGGTTGAGCGATCCACCGGCACTGATCGTGGCGATGTGAATCTCCGAATCGAGCACCTCCACGTCACCATCAGTCTCAATGTCCGCGCTCGTCACGATTCCTGCACCTTTTTTGCTGATTGACAGCGTTTTCGGCCCGCTTCCGTGAAGCGTGATCGGCACCTGTTTGAGATTTAAGATAACGTCCGTCGCGTCTTCGACAACACCTTTGATCGACGAGAATTCATGCTCAACGCCTTCGATCTTGACGGCAGTTATAGCCGCTCCCTCGATCGACGACAAAAGCGCCCGCCGGATCGAATTACCGACCGTCGTGCCAAATCCGCGTTCAAACGGGGCCGCGTGAAATTTTCCGTAACGTTCAGTCAATGTCTCGGTATCGACATTGAGGCGGCTCGGCATTTGGAAATCTGTCCAATTATTGCTCTGTGTCATATATTTAAAAAAGGTCCAGGTTCAAGGTTCCAAGTTACGAGTTCCGTTCTTCAACTTGGAGCTTGGAACCTGGAACTTGCAACTCAAAAAAATTATTTACTGTAAAGCTCGACGATCAATTGCTCGTTAATATTTGCGTCAATGTCCTGACGATTCGGCAAAGCCGATACGACGACGCTTAGATCTTTTCCATCGATACTGAGCCACTGCGGACGCCCGCGGCCTCCGGCTGTCTGCCACGCACCTTCAACATGAACGTTCTTATGGGTTGTTTCCTTAACAGCGACAACGTCGGCGGCCTTAACCTGGAACGACGGAATATTTACCTTCTTCCCGTTAACGGTTACGTGTCCGTGATTGACAAGCTGGCGTGCCTGACGACGCGAGGTCGAAAACCCCGAGCGGTAAACGACATTATCCAGACGGCGTTCGAGCATGAAAAGGAGGTTTTCGCCGGTAACGCCTTTCTGACGACGGGCTTTTTCAAAGTAGTTGCGAAACTGTTTTTCGAGAACGAAGTAAATTCGTTTCACCTTCTGTTTTTCACGAAGCTGCTCACCATAGCCCTGAAGCATCTTGCGGCGGGCCGCACCATGCTGTCCCGGCGGGTTGGTACCACGCTTTTCAATAGCGCAGGACGGCTTAAAACATCTGTCGCCTTTCAAAAATAACTTTCCACCTTCGCGGCGGCAAAGCCTGCAAACCGCATCTCTATATCTAGCCATAATTTGTTATTCTGCCTCCGTAATTTTACGGAAAAGTTTACGAGCCAATGGCCCTTCATCCTTTTGATAGTTATTAAAAATTCTCAGACGCGTCTGCGCTTTGGCGGACGGCATCCATTGTGAGGGATCGGCGTCGTATCGCGGATTGAGGTCACTCGAATACCGGCCTGATTGATCGCACGAATTGCCGACTCGCGGCCGCCGCCCGGGCCTTTCACCCGAACCTCGACCTCACGCATCCCGGCGTCGAGCGCCTTGCGGGCGACTTCTGACGCAGCCTGCTGTGCGGCGAACGGCGTGCCCTTACGCGAACCGCGAAAGCCGCGTGCCCCCGACGAAGATTGAGCGATCAAATTACCCTGCGTGTCGGTGATCGAGATCAGCGTGTTATTAAACGACGCCGCAATATGAACGATCCCAACGGGAATATTCTTTTTCTCTTTCTTCTTAAAAATCTTCTTTTTTGTTGCTACTGCTTTTGCCATATTCTTAAACAGTCGTCAGTTGTCGGTTGTCAGTTGTCGGCATGTCAGAAAAAAACCTGACAACCGACAACTGACCACTGACAACTATTTCTTACCCGGTGCCTTCTTCTTTGCTACAGCCGCTTTACGCGGTCCTTTTCTGGTACGTGCGTTTGTGCTGGTCCGCTGTCCGCGAACCGGCAGGCCGCGTCGGTGCCGCAGGCCGCGATAGCAACCGATGTCCATCAGACGCTTGATATCCATCTGGACACGCTTTCTGAGATCACCCTCGATATCGCCCTCGGCGTCAAGGATGGTGCGAATCTTATTTAATTCGTCCTCGCTCAGATCCTTGATCTTGGCGTCGATGCCGATCCCGGCCTTACCCAGAATCTCCGTCGCACGCGATCTGCCCAAACCATAGATGTAGGTCATTCCAATTTGTGCCCTTTTGTTGGGCGGTAGATCAACTCCTGCTATACGAGCCATAAATTCTCCTGATTAGACAAAAGTTAAAAACTAAAAGTTAAAAATACGGATCACGAATTCCGTTAATTTTTCACTTTTCATTTTTCACTTTTCACTATTAACTATCCCTGCCGCTGCTTGTGTTTCGGATTTTCGCAAATTACGCGGACGATGCCTTTGCGGTTAATAACCTTGCACTTATCACACATTTTTTTTACTGAAGGTCTAACTTTCATCTCTTTCTCCAAGAACGTGAATCGTGAATCGTAAATCGGCTAAATCTTCCTTCCCTTCTTAACTATTCACTATTAACTATTCTCTGTTCACTACTTATAGCGATATGTTATACGCCCGCGTTTCAGATCGTACGGCGACAACTCAACCAGAACCTTGTCGCCGGGCAAAATACGGATAAAATTTTTCCGCATTTTCCCCGAAATATGGGCTAAAACCTCATGCTGATTGTCGTCAACCGTAACTTTGAACATCGCATTTGGCAATGTGTCCAGTACTGTTGCCGTGACCTCTATCGCTTCTTCTTTCGACATACATACATACCAACCGGCTGATTAGTTGGACAAACCATTAATAATAATCGTTTCCAGCCGCACTTTCAAGTCAGGCGGATGCGGTTTCGGCGTTAGTCGTCCGGCGCAGGCGTTTCTGCTCTTTTGTAAGCGTCAATATCTCTGGCCCGTCCGCCGTGACCGCAAGCGAATGTTCCGCATGCGCCGAAGGTTTGCCGTCCTTTGTCACGACCGTCCATTTATCGCTCAGGGTTCGCGTTTCGTGCGTTCCAAGGTTGAGCATCGGCTCAATTGCAAAACAATATCCGGCACGTATTTTTTCTCTGGTTCCGGCGCGCCCGTGATTTGCGATCTGCGGTGCCTCGTGCATCGCGCGGCCGATGCCGTGGCCCGTGTAGTCGCGAACAATGCCGTAACCAAATTTCTCGGCGTGCTGCTGCACGGCCCAACTAATATCGCCGACGCGGTTGTTCACACGGCTCGCCTGAATCCCCAATTCCAGACATTCTTCGGTTACGCGGATGAGCTGTTTTAGCTCCTCACTGATCTCACCAACCGGCACGGTCATCGCACAATCACCGACGAATCCGTTATACGTCGCAGCCATATCGAGTGACACAATGTCACCTGAAACAAGCGGAGTTTTCTTAGAAAACCCGTGAACGATCTCGTCATTGACCGACGCACAGATCGCATACGGAAAACCGTGATACCCAATAAATGTCGGTATCGCTCCCGCATCGCGGATCATCTTGTCGGCGGCGTTATTGAGATCCATCGTCGAAATTCCCGGCTTGACCATCGCCCGCAATGACTCGCGAACCTCGGCGATCAACTCGCCGACGTCACGCATTTTATCAAGGTCTTTTGCCGACTTCGCAATTATCATTCTTATTCCGAGAACATTCTTAATATAAGAAAGCATTGCCACAGAGTTCACAGAGAGCACTGAGAAAAAAATTAATTAACCAAAGTCAGATTCACACAAGCAACTGTTACAAAATCAGGAAACTCTCTGTGTCCTCCGTGGTCTCTGTGGCTAATTCTTCAAACCAACGCTTCGAGTTCGCGGTAAATATCCTCGATCTCGCCCGTGCCGTCAATTTTTTTGAGGCGACCCGACCTTGCGTAGTACTCAAGCAGCGGTTTTGTTAATTCGTCATAAGTTTCGAGGCGAACTTTGACCTTTTCTTCCGAATCGTCTGCCCGATGTTCTAATGCAACTCCCGGGTGCTCATCGCAAAAACCATCGTTCTTCGGCGGCTTCGAATAAATATTGTAGATCTCGCCGCAAACCGGGCAGCTTCGCCGTCCGGTCAATCTTTTCAACAACTCATCGCGGGAAACATCAACCTCAACCGCGTGAATCGCCTTGCCCTGCTCATTCGCTAGTTGCTCAAGTTGTTGCGCCTGAACAGCCGTTCTCGGATAACCGTCGAGGACATATGTTCCAGCCGTATCGGGTTTCGAGGTTCGTTCCCTCACAATCTTGTAGGTCACCTCATCCGAGATCAGCTTGCCGGATGCCATGATCGCTTGCACCTCCTTTGCAAGAGGCGTGTCGAGCGTCTTCATCTCGCGGAACATATCACCTGTCGATATTTGCGGAATGCCGCGGCGTTCCTGCAAGAGCCTCGCCTGCGTTCCTTTCCCCGCCCCGGGGGCCCCTATCAAAACCATGATCTTATCCATCAAAATCCTTAGCCACAGAGAGCACAGAGGACACAGAGCAGGAAAAAACCTTTCTCAGTGATCTCTGTGCTCTCTGTGGCAAAATCTTAGGAACGTCGTCCGCGCAGTCGCGACCCGGCGCCGAGGAACCCTTCGTAATTTCGCATTACAAGCTGAGCCTCGATCTGTGCGACGGTGTCCATCGCAACACCCACCAGAATGAGCAGCGACGTGCCGCCAAAGTAAAATTGGTAACCCAATCCGGTCGGTATCCAGCTCAGTCCCGGCGTACCGGTTAAAAAATTATCAACAGCCGTGCCGATAAACGGCAACCTTGCGACCTTAAATCCGCTCAACAGCAACTGCGGTGCAAACGCCACAAAAGCCAGATATATCGCGCCTACGGTTGTCAGACGCGTAAGAATCGAATTCAAATACTCCGCAGTAGGAGCGCCCGGACGAATACCGGCGATAAATCCCCCGTGCTTTCGCAGATTATCCGCAACCTCGTCCGTGTTAAAAATGATAGTTATGTAAAAGAATGTGAAGATCACGATCAGCGACAAGAACACGAATTCGTAGTAAGGATCGCCGCCGTGAAACTGCTGAAAAAATGTGTAAACCTGTGACCACGCCGAATCGGGGTTCGCGGGATCAGCCGGAAACGCCGAAAACAGTGTTTGCGGCATCGCTAAAACCGATGAGGCAAAGATCACCGGGATAACGCCGCCCATGTTTATCTTAAGCGGAAGACTGGTTTCCTGCCCGCGAAATGTCTGCGTTCCGACTCGCCGGCTCGCATAACTTATCGCAATATTCCGCCTGGCCGATTCCACATAGACGATCAATGCGATCAACGCCACTAAAACCACTACAAGAAATACCACGCCAACGATCTGCAGCGTGTCGCCCGAACCTATCCTGCCCGATATTTGTTGGATACCGCGCGGAAGCCCAATAACGATACCCGCAAAGATCAGTAGCGAAATACCGTTGCCGACGCCGCGTTCTGTGATCTGCTCGCCCAGCCACATCACAAAAATGGTACCGGTCGTCAGCGTCACGACGATCATCGCCGTTGCCCACCACGTTCCCGGGATGATCTGGTTGCGCGAAAGCCACGTCGAAACAAAAAATGTCTGAACCGCACAAAGAACGACCGTCGAGTATCGTGTCCACTGGTTCATTTTCTGCCGACCGACCTCGCCTTCCTCTTGAATTTTTTTCATCGCCGGCGAAAGCACCGGCAAGAGCTGCATGATGATGGACGCGGTAATATACGGCGTCACACCAAGGGCAAATACCGAGATGGTGCGGAAATTTCCGCCCGAAAACAGATCGAGAACACCAAGCAGCGTTCCGGCAACTTCGCCCCAAACCTTTTCCAGTTGGGCGCTGTTGATGCCCGGTGCCTGAACGTGCGCACCAAAGCGGTAAACCGCTAATAACCCGAGCGTAAACAGGATTCTCGTCCTCAGCTCGGGAATCTTGAACATGTTTTGTACGGCGCCGAAAAACTTTTCCATATGTTTGTCAGTTGTCGATTGTCAGTAGTCGGTTGTCGGCAACTGTCTTACTGACAACCGACAACCGGCAACTGACAACTGTTTAGGCCTCTGAAGCGGCTTTAACCTTGACAATAACCGTCGCTGTGCCGCCAGCTTGTTCGATCTTTTCCCTTGCCGTTTTGGTAAAACGGTGAGCCGAAATATTCAACGATTTCGACACCTCACCGGTTCCGAGGATCACCAGATCGTGCTTGGCCTTTTTGATCAGGCCGCGTTCATGCAGCATCTCAGGCGTGACCGCGTCACCCGCCTTAAAATTTTCTTCGATCTTGGCAAGGCTGATCTCGATCCACTCTTTCTTAAAGATGTTGGTAAATCCGCGCTTTGGCAGACGACGCTGCAAAGGCATCTGACCGCCCTCGAATCCACGCTT
>JBDSCV010000003.1:0-3688 GCA_039920905.1 Pyrinomonadaceae bacterium | reverse complement strand
ATCGCAAGAACAAGGAATTGTTTCATCGATCTCATTTTGCTTCGCTAATATCAGTGAATTGATTGAACTAATTTGCTGGTAGGGAAGACAACTTCTTATCAATATAGTCCAAAGCTTCTTTCTCCATTGCGTGAACGGACGATTGAGTTGCAACGATTTCTCGGCAGCATGATACCAACAGATTTGGATCTACTTGACCTGACTTCAACACACGGCCGAGAGCTACCTTGAACGCTTGAAAGGTCGGGACGCCGATTTCCGAAAGAACTTCATCGATCATGTCAGTTGTTATCCTTTCATCCCTAACTAGCTTCCTCACATATTCGGAAATAACAGCCTTTTCCTCTCGTCGAATTTGCCCGTCTGCTTTTGCAACAAAATAAAGTGTTTTCAAAACATCAATGTAGTCTTCAGCGAGAATTTCAGCCGATCTTTCGGGGGAATTTGAGTAAAGATCATTCAAATACGATCCAATATTTTCTACTAGATCACCTGTTTCTAGGTCAACGCATTGTCTTATGCGGTCAAATCGAAAAGTCCTAGTGGCATTTCGTAACTCACAATGGCCCATTAGAATTCCGCCGGAAAGCTTGTTATCGAACTCTCGAATCTTGACGGCCCTAGTCGATTTGGAGCCGTTTCCATCTTGATATTCGATTTGCAAATGAGCCCTCAAGCGCTTGGGATCAGATGCCTCCCAAAAACTTCCTTCCCATGCATCGCTATCAGAGCTTTCTTCGTTTAGAGAGCCTTCGCCGTATTCACTTCGCGCCGTTGTCTGGACATTTATATGAAATTCAATCTCCTCAGGACGTTTCGAACGTTTTCCTATCTTAAATGCGACAAAGATACCTATAATCGCCACTAAGATAAGTAAAATAATTATGAATCCCATTCTAAGCCTCCTTGGATTAACTCAATACTCTCATTGCTCAAATTCAAGAATATACCTGGCAAGTTTTGCGAGGTGAAAGTAGCCGTCGGCTTGCTGCCTTAATTGCTCAATAAGAATATATTTAGCTCCTTCGTCACTCAAGCTCTCTCGAACAGCCTTCAGATATTCTTTTTTATCCGAGTCCTGATGGTAATGATACGCGTATAGCCATTTCTTTAATGTTCCGTTGTCGAATACTGGAACATCGCCAATCGTAATCTGTCCATAGGCGCTGAACTCGCTATTCTCAAGTCGTGAACGAATTGCTTTCAAGTGTCGCTTCATCGCCTTATGTGCAAATCGCCGTCCAATCAGGGCTGCTGTGTTCTTGAAGGAGGCGGATTCCTCCTCAAGGAATAATGGTCTCATGTAATGAAGAAATGATCCGATCGATTCAAAAATCCATGTTTGCGTTCGTCTCGATTGAAACAGCCTCTTTATTTCACGTAAAAGTCAGTTTTGATGGCAGTTCATCCCGTATTATTCGGGTTTGTCTCAGGTCGGCGACTGCCTTGGCTTTTTGGGTTCTGGTGATCGAATGAAGTGCGTGCGTGTCGGGGACGACCGAATCTTTGTCGGGCCGCCAGTCGAAGAGGTCGTTTGGCGTGCAGTTTAGCAGCAGGCAGAGCCGCTCGATCTGCTTCGGTTTGACGTGGCCGACGCGGCTGTTGGCCATGTTCGTCGCGGTTTGTGGAATAAAACCGTTTTTGACAAGAAATGCGTAAGGATGCTCGATCCGCGCATATCCAGATGCGTCTGACATTAAAATAAAAGCATCCAAAACTCTCAACAACCCGCAAATATCACTTTATATTCATCTGCTAATACTTATTATCAAATCTACAAGACTGGTAATTCATCTTAACAAGGGCTTTATACAATAAATTAGAGGTCTGATTCAAGTAAACGAACTAATTTTAAGGTTAAACATATCATTCATTCATCTGCACATTGTGTTTCGTAATTTATCTGTAGCTATTATCAATGTAAACATAACTAAATGATCGTCATCACGATCTCGCGATCGGGCTATTTGATCAATAGACTCGCCGCTTCTTCGCCGGTATTGATCGCGCCTTCCATAAAGCCCTGCCAATCGGCTAGGTGTTCACCGGCGAATAGGACCTTGCCGTGGGGCACTCTGAGAAGCGGGCGGATACCGAACCATTGGCCAGGACGATAGAGCGCGTAGGCTCCCTCGGTATATTCGTCACGCTGCCATGCGTATGAGGTGATGCCGCGTGCGTGCCCCGGTGCAGCGGGATCGAGATCGGCCAGGTCGCGCGTGATGATATTCATACGCCGGCGGTCGTCATGCGACGCGAGCACATCGGCCTTTTCGCCGACAGCGTATGCCGTCAAAATGCCTTGCGGGCCCGGTTGGTTCTGGGTCGAGTGGAAATAGTAATGCGACGTCGTGTCGGAAACCAGCGAGAACTTCTCGTCTTTCCAAAACCGTTTGTCGTAGAGCACGGAATTCTTAGCGATGCGGGCGTAGATCAGCTTTTCAGCGGCCGCAGCCTGAACAGATGAGAGCGGTGGATCAAATTTTATCTTACGAAGACTCGCAACCGGAGCCGTACAGATGCAGGCGTCCGAGCGGAAACTCTCGCCCCCGGCCATCACTGTAACGACACCGGAGCGTTGTTTGACACCGGTCACCTTCATCCCGGTGCGTATGTTTTCCCCGCCGATTCGCTTTGAAAATTCCTCGATGAGCCGCGAATTGCCGCCGGTCATCTTGTAGTCCATCTGATTTTTGGTGCGCGCCTCGTCGTTCTCGGCGTATTCGGCAAGCGCTCCAAAAGCCGACACGTGGCGGATCGATTCGCCAAAATCCGTGCTGTCGGCCAGATCGCGGAGGATCAGGTCCTCGCGCGAAAAACCGATGTCGGAAAGGTGCGTCCACCAATCTTTGCGGTCGAGCCGCTCTCGCTGAGGCTTTGTTAATTTCGCATAGCCCTTGACCATCTTTTCAAATGCGGCCTTTCCCTCGGGCGAAAAACCCCATTCGCCGGGACGTGAGACCTTGCCGTTCTGCTGCAAATAGTCGTCGAACTGATGCCGTTGAAGTGGGATCTTAAAGTCTGTACAAAGAGCCTTGATGCGTTCGTGGTCCTCGCCTATCCATTCGGCGCCGAGCTCAAATGTCAGGTTTTTGTTCTCCGGCATCGAATGCGAAAAAACACGCCCGCCGAGGCGGCTTCGACCTTCTAAAACGGTCACGCTCCAACCCGCGTTCTTTAGCTTGAAAGCCGCCGACAACCCGGCCAAACCGGACCCAATGATCACGCACGACCTTTTGCGCCGCGTCTGTCCGAAAACACCGTGCGAACCGACCGCGATACCCGCAGTAGTGAGGCCCAATATCTTGAGAAACTCTCGGCGATCGGTCTTTGTCATAATTATTTAAATTATCGTTGTAACTATCTCGCGGATGCTGCGTTGGAGTTCGCGGTCATCCGTAATGGGTGAACAGATGGCGGTTTCGGCGGCGGCGATGGGTGAGATGCCTTGGGCGATCATTTGGGCGGCGTAGATGAGGAGGCGGGTCGAGACGCCTTCTTCGAGGCCGTGGCCGCGGAGGTTGCGAACCTTTTGACCGATCTTGACGAGGTCGGCGGCGATTGATTCGTCGATGCCGCCTTCTTTGGCGACGATCTCAGTCTCGGCTTCGGGCCCTGGATAATCGAACTCCATCGCTACAAAACGCTGCCTCGTCGATTGTTTGAGATCTTTGAGGATCGATTGGTA
>JBDSCV010000002.1:0-12862 GCA_039920905.1 Pyrinomonadaceae bacterium | reverse complement strand
GGTTGAGGCCGATATTCGAGGGGAAATTGTCGTCGATGAAGAGCTTCGGCTTAACTAGGCGTCGATAGAGATACTGTTTGGGATAGAGATCCATTTTATTTGCGAACAAAATGATTTACCGGGCCGTTGCCTGATCCGATTCCGGGCGCGGTTCGGATTGCTTCGGTGACGTAATCTTTTGCAATACGCACGGAATGAGAAAGATTGTTGCCCAAAGCCAAATTTGCCGCAATTGCGGCAGACAATGTGCATCCCGTCCCGTGTGTGGAAGTTGTTTCGATAAACTCTGATTCGAATAGCTCCGATTGCGAACCGGTAAACAGGTAGTCTACGGCGCTTCGTTTCCCAGAATCCGCATTACCCGATCCGCGATCCGCGATCGGCAAGTGTCCGCCCTTAATAAGCACATTTTTCGCTCCCATCGATTGCATGAGCCGCCGCGCTTTCTCAATATCACGCCGTGTCAAAATCCGCATTCGAGCGATCCTTTCGGCTTCAGGAAGATTGGGCGTAACAATGCCCGCAACCGGAAATAAATTCTCGATCAGAGCATCCAAAGCCGCGTCGTCGATAAGGTTGAAACCGGACGTCGACCGAACTACGGGATCGACAACGACGTTCTTTAGAGCGAATTCGCCGATTAAACGTGCTACTTCGGTGATGATCTCAACCGTCGGCAGCATACCGGTTTTGGTGGCGGAAACGGAAAAATCCTGAAGTACGGGATCGACCTGGCGCCGAACCGATTCCGCCGTCTGATGAACCGCTCCAAAAACACCATTCGTGTTCTGAAACGTCACTGACGAAATAGCCGCCGCACCATAACAGCCAAAGGCCGCGAACGTTTTGATGTCTGCAATTATTCCCGCGCCACCCGAAGGGTCAAGGCCCGCAATAGTCAGGCAAACCTTAGGTATTTTAGAATTTGGATTTTGGATTTTGGATTTGCTCATTCCTAGAATCAGGGTGCAATATCTCTTAACTTTTCCGGGTCATTCAAGTAACGGATCGCGGCAAATCCGGCACCTCCGGCATCTAGAACAGATTGTTTCCTTGTGCCGTCGATCCCGCCGAGGCCGATCACAGGAAGCGGGTTTAATTTCTCACAGACCTCCGACAATGCTTCCAAACCGACTGGCTCGCCTTTTCCAGGCGTTTTAAAAACTGGCCCAAATACGACAAAATCCGCGCCGTCCCGTGCAGCCTTTTCAGCCGCATCTGCGGTGTGGGTTGAGGCTCCGATAATAAAATCTTTCGTGAAATTCCTGCGAACTACATCAACCGGCAGCGAATTTGCAGCCAGATGAACGCCGTCAGCTTTCGCTGCGAGTGCGATATCGGCGCGATCATTTACAACTAGTCGCGTCTCTGATCTGCGGGTGATCTCAGCGACGGAAATTGTCAATTCAAACAGCATCCGCGCCGAAAGACGTTTTTCTCGAATCTGAATAAGCGAGACTTTTTCTTCAACCGCGATATGCACGATGTCGAGTATTTTGCTTTGCGCGGCGAAAAAATTCGCATCCGTCGCCTCGCCCGTTGTTATCAAGTAAATTATGGGTTTTTCAAAACGGAAGTTCACGATTCGTCCCGCATTGTAGTTCCCTGCAGCATCTTGACGCTTTGGTTAAATTGGGCCATTTCCCAAAACGCGATTACCAGATTAAGCACACCGAGGGCGGTCACGGCCCCGCGAAACCAGGTAGAGGCAACTGTACGCTGCAAAATAGGTGTACCCGCCTTATCAGAGAGGAAAACCAGGAGATAATTTTCGCCCCACGGCCCAAACAGAGCGTCCCATGGCGACAGGATGAGATAAAACCCCAGCAGCATGCACAGCACGATAAAAAATATGACGGTCAGTCTTTCAACCATATCAACCGTTTTCTCGGCGTTCTGCTATGTTGAAGTTAGTTTGTTTCACGTAGGTTTGAGTTTATAATAGATGCTATCGGTTAGGCAATTTTCGGCGGACTTGGCGCACCACCTGCTCACACAGCATATTATGAATTCTCGGACCCAAATTTACTGGAGGGCCTATATCGTTGGGCGTTTCTTGACTCGATAGACCTGATCGCTCCAGAGGTATCCAAAACGCTGAAGGCCTTAGCACCTACTTACGTGGCGGTTTTTGGAGAATCGTTTAACTCTATGGACCGGTGATCTGTCACGACACGCTGCGCCTTGTCGAATTTTGGTGGTGTACACAGGCTAAACCCACACGAACCTGTATCAATAAATCTAGCACGGGTAACACATAGTGTCAACGTGTTTTGGTATTATTAATCAAAGTTCAACATATATTTATCAGAAGTTGACTTTGATTTTTCGGCCATGTTTTTTTAGTCTTGTTTTTTGGCCGACGGGTTCCTTAGTTTTATGCAAGCACTCATTCTCGCAGGCGGTAAAGGCACACGGCTCAGGCCGCTGACAGTTTATACGCCGAAACCAATGGTCCCGGTCCTAAACCGGCCGTTTTTGCTGTATCAGATCGAGGTTTTGAAACAAGCCGGGATCACGGATATTACACTTTCGCTGAGCTATCAACCCGATAAGATCGAACATATTCTGGGAAATGGTTCGGAATTTGGCGTAAATCTCCGCTACATAACCGAACCAAGCCCGATGGGGACGGGCGGTGCATATAAGTTTGCGAGTGATGCTTTAGGCGAAACTACGATCGTTTTTAACGGCGATATACTTACCAATCTGGATGTCGGAAAGCTCATCGAGTTTCATCAGGCAAAAAATTCGGTCGCAACGTTGGCGCTCGCAGTGGTCGATAATCCCTCGCGTTACGGAGTAGCGGAGGTTGATAAACAAGGTCGGATTCTGCGATTTATCGAAAAACCGCAGGCCAACGAACAAGCAGAATTAAAGATTAATACAATAAATGCGGGTGTTTACATACTTGAACCGTCAATCCTGGAGATAATTGCCAAGGACATTAGCCGGTCGTTTGAGTACGACGTTTTTCCGGATATCTTAAAACGCGAGCTACCGTTCTTTGGTTATGTAATGAAAGCGGAATATTGGCTCGACATTGGTACGCCGGCCAGCTATCTCAAAGCTCATCATGATTTTCTCGGCGGTAAGATCACCGGACTCAACGCTGAAACCGAAGCGGTCTCGGACGTAGCGACGCGAACCGAGATCGACAAACTATCGGTCATCGGCGATGACTGCATGATAAAACCGGGCGTCCGCATTGTGAACTCCGTCATCGGTCCGAGCGTTCATATCGAGGAGAAAGTCGTTATCGAGAACTCAGTGATCTGGTCGCACACCCGCATTTCAAGCGCCGCCGAGATCCGTAATGCCATCATTGGCCGCAGTTGCCACATCGGCCGCAATTCAATCATCGGAGAAGGCTCGGTTCTGGGCGACAAAACGTCACTAACCGATTACACCAAGGTTTGATGCCCGAATTACCTGAAGTCGAGCTGATCTCGCGTTCACTGCACACCATCGTAAACGGCCGGACGATCGAGCGCGCCGAATTGCTTCGCGAACGACTTGCGCCGGACATCGCGCCGCTTGATTTTTTTAAAAAACTGCGCAAATCGAAGATCAACTTTGTCCATCGACGGGGCAAGAATATTCTTTTTGACCTCAGCGGGGAGAAAACGCTGATCGTGCATCTGCGGATGAGCGGGCGTTTTTCGCTGTTGAAAGCCGAGGCGGAAAATCCGAAATTCACACACGCCGTTTTTCACCTCGGGGATGATGAGCGGCTCGTGTTTGACGACCAAAGGCATTTCGGGCTGATGAAGATCGTGGAAACCGGGCCGCTTAATGAAGCGAAGGAGCTGAAGAAACTTGCACCCGAACCGTTCTCCGACGAATTTTCCATCGAATATTTGACCGGAGCGGTCAAAGCCTCAAAACGAACCTTAAAAGAGTTTTTGCTCGATCAAACAAAGGTGTGCGGTCTCGGCAATATCTACGCGGCGGAGGCGATGTTCGCCGCGGGCCTTGATCCGCGAAAACAGACCGACAAACTTTCTAGAGCATCCATTCTGCGGCTACACGAAAGCATTCGGGCAGTTCTGCAAATGGCGATCCAACATGCCGGGAACCAGAAAGTCGATCCGGAAAATTTGGAGGGCAGCTATTTCAGCGCCGGAACCGACGCCGGCTGGTTTGTCTATGACCGCGAAAAAGAGCCGTGCCGAAATTGCAAAACAACTATTGTTACGTTAAAACAAGGAGGTCGGTCAACCTATTACTGTCCAAAGTGCCAGCGAAAATAGCTGGGCAAACTCAAAATAGAATTCGCATATTTCTTCGGAGATAACTAATGTTTGGAAAACAATCGCTTGTCGCCGTTCTTTCACTCCTGTTTTTTCTGTCCTTTTCGACATCTACTTTCGCCTGCGCGTGCTGCGTCGAGCGTGGACATTACAGCCTATCAAGCTCGAAGCCAACCGCATTCTTTCTTGGTATTTTCGATAATATGAAATTTGCGCAGCCCGCGGAATTTTATATGAGCGTCGCAGGTTTTGACGGTATTCAAGGCCTTTCGATGCTTGAGAAGGATGAAGCGTCGGGTAAGTCCATTGCCTTGGATGTGGCCGAGTCGTTTGTAAATAAAACATGGAAGTTCGCTGTGAAAACCGGCAGCGGGGGCGCGGGAATTCTCGTTCTGCCGATGCCGGCAACGTTTACCAAATATGCCGCCGATCACTTTGGTTCCGAGGACACCGGGCTCGGCGTGGTTCTCTACAAGGAACTTTCATTTCGCGGCAAAGTTAAACGCGGCACAGGCATATTTAGCTCGGTTGGACCAAATCTGACTAATTATTCTCTCGTTTTCCTTGGCCGTGGAAACGGCTGCGACAGCGACGCGGACTATCATCACTGGCGGCTCGAACTTAAAGGAACAGATGCGAAATACTCCTTTTTTGGAAAAATGAACCCGTAAAATTTCCGCTACGAGAGGCGTGAGGGGGCTTGACACGATGCCAATAAAGGCACATTATTTTATTTCGTGGTGAGTTATGCGACTTGCGGCCACGTTAAAAAATTCGCTAAACAGCTTGAGGATAATTCGATTTAGAAAGTCTCGCTGTTTTGGCGGGGCTTTTTTCTTAAGCGATAAGCAATAAGGGGTCAGCCTTCAGCCAAAATCGCCTTCTTTCTGCTTAATGCTTTTCGCTAACTGCTTTATATGAAAAACTTTCGCGATTTGATCGATTCCGATCGTGTTTACGTCTTTGACGGCGCGGTCGGCACGCGTCTTTATTCCAAAGGCGTCTATATAAACCGCAGCTACGACGAGCTGAACCTGACGGCGCCGGACCTCGTTCGCGAGGTTCACGAAGAATACATCAATGCCGGTGCGGATATAATTGAGACCAATTCATTCGGTGCGACGCGTTTCAACTTGCAGCCATACGGACTCGAAGGTAAATTGCGCGAAATTAACATCGCCGCGGCTCGCATCGCCCGCGAGGCCGCCGGGGAAAAAGTTTATGTGGCCGGTGCTGTCGGCCCGCTCGGCTTAAGACTTGAGCCGTTCGGCCCGACCTCGTTTGACGAGGCAAAAGAGATGTATAAGGATCAGATCGAGGCCCTGCTCGAGGGCGGCGTTGATCTGTTCATTCTCGAAACGTTTTCCGAACTTCCGCTGATCGAGCAAGGAATCCGTGCGGTCCGCGAGCTGTCCGATCTGCCGATCGTCGCCCAGATGGCTATCCAGATGGACGGAAAGACGACGTTCGGCACGACGCCCGAGGCTTTCACCGCCGCACTGGACCAATTGCCGGTTGACGTCATCGGTCTCAATTGCGGAATGGGGCCAAACCATTTGCTCAACGCGCTCGAAAAAATGCGCTCCGTCACGACCAAAAAGCTCTCGGCTCAGCCAAATGCCGGCCTGCCGCGTGACGTGCAGGGGCGCCAATTCTATATGGGCTCGCCGGAATATATGGCCGAATTTTCGCGTCGGTTTGTCCAGGCGGGAGCAAAATTCGTCGGCGGCTGTTGCGGGACGACACCCACACATATCAAGCTCATCGCCGATGCGATCCGTTCGGTTAGTCCACGGCACTCTGTCAGTTCTGTGCGAAGCGAACCGGCAACGGTCGCCGAGCTAAAACCGCAGGATGTGAGCGTCGTGCCAGCCGTAGAGCGTTCGCTCTGGTCGGCGAAAATAGCCCGAGGCGAATTTGTCACATCGGTCGAGGTTCTGCCGCCAAAGGGCTGCGATGCCGAAAAAACTTTGGACTCGATCCGTTTGCTAAAGGATGTGGGAGTTGACGGCGTAAATATCCCTGACGGCCCACGCGCCCAGACGCGCATGTCCGCCCAGGCGACTGCTGTATTGGTTGAACGCGAGATCGGTATCGAAGCCGTCCTGCACTACTGCTGCCGCGACCGCAATTTGCTTGGGATGATGTCCGATCTGCTCGGCGCTGCGGCTCTGGGCCTGCACAATTTGCTGATCATCACGGGCGATCCGCCAAAGATGGGGCCGTATCCTGATGCGACCGCCGTTTTTGACATTGACGCGATCGGCTTGACCAATATGGTCAACAAGCTCAATCACGGCCTCGATCTCGGCAACAATCCGATCGGCCACCCGACCGCGTTCTCGATAGGTGTTGGTGTCAATCCGGGAGCGGTCAATATGGAAGAGGAGATTCGCCGCTTCGAGTGGAAAGTCGAGGCCGGTGCCGAATACGCGATCACCCAACCGGTTTTTGATACCGAGCAGCTAAAACGATTTCTTGGAATGATCGAGCATGTCCGAATACCGATAGTGGCCGGCATCTGGCCGCTGGTTAGTTTCCGCAATGCCGAATTTCTTCACAACGAAGTCCCGGGCGTCGAGGTGACCCCCGAGATCCTGGAACGCATGCGTGTCGCCTCGGACAAAAGCAAAGAAGAAGCCCGCGAAGAGGGCATCGCAATCGCCCGCGAATCGCTCTTAGATGTCCGCAACGTTATTCAGGGCGTCCAGGTCTCGGCGCCGTTTGGGAATGTAAAATACGCGCTTCAGGTATTCGAGGTGCTCGACGAATTCAAATCCAAGGCCGTTTGAGCGGGCTTCTTAAACCGGCGCGAGTGGCGCCAAATCAGAAATTCCGCAATAGCTAGATTCGGCACCCACCCGAGCCAAGCTACGGCGCGATAGACATCCATCGGCGGCAGTTCAAACGAGTTTGTTAGGCTCCATTTCCAAGCCCTGAGTGTGACGGCCGAGAGTGTAAGGGCATAGCTTCTCATCATGAAATTGCCGTGAGAAACATAGTCGCCGTTCCTTGCTTTCACAAGAGCCATAGCCGTAAAGAAGAGCCATAGGACAGCGAGCGTTATAAAGGAGATCTTCGAAGGTATCCCGCCATTGGCATAAAAGCCCATCAGTAGACCTGCGGGGCCGGTTATTAATAAAACATCTGCGACATATAAATACCCAAAAAGCCGGTGCAGTTTTGGATAATAGTCCCGAATCGTACTAGAAAACTGCGTAAGGCCCGCGAGCAGGGCCCAAATGCTCATGTACACATGCACAAAAAAAGCGATACGCCAGTGGTCGATGTCAATGTAGCTTTGCTTGATCCGGAGAAAGCCGACGTCGGTGTTGTAGGGAATGTAGGCCGCCGTAATGCGGGCCATGAGAACGGTAAAAAACGCGAGCGCCAGCAAAAGCGCGACTGTGAAAGCGGTTTGAGTGTTGAAAACATTCCTGAACTTTAGTAAACCTTTAGGCATGAATAAAACTATCGTTCTGCTGCTACTTGTTGTTTTTGGTATTACCGCCTGCAATTTCATGGCTAAGAAGTCGACCGAAAACGCCAATGGGAATAATACCACCTTAGCCGAGTCAAGCAATCCGTCGGCCCCGCCCACTACGAATGCCGGAGAGATCCTCGGCTCTTTTGTCGGCCCATTTGGTGATAATAAGATCACCATGCTGATAACAAAAGCCGATGGCACCAGTGTTGCGGGCCGCACCATAGTCGGCGGCAACGACCGGCCTTTTGACGGAACTTTTGCGCTTGAAAACGGCGTTTATAAGATAGTTGCGAATGAACCCGGCGATCATAAGGACGACGGTGTATTCAGTTTCAGCTTTGCGACCGCAAACCCGAACGAAGTCACGGGCACGTGGAAACCTAACGACGCAAAACGTTCCGAAAAATCATACTCGTTGAGACGCAGAGAATTTCAATATAAGACAAACGTCGGCCACTGGCCCCAGGCGTCCCAACGCACACTCAAGGAAACGGACGTGGAAAACCTGGTGAAAGAAGAATTGGCGACAATGCGTAACGAGATCTTTGCCCGCCACGGCTATTGCTTCAGCCGGAAGGAAATGCGCCAGCTGTTTGAAAAAGCAGATTGGTACGTCCCCAACACGGTCGATATCAAAGGATTTCTCACCGATATTGAAAAGAAAAATATTGCCCTGATCAAACGCTACGAGAAATATGCGGATGAATATGGCGATGAATATGGAAGATAGCCTGTTTAGGGCTTTCCCAATGAGTCGAATCTACGGAACCAATACAATTTTACCGAGCGACTTACCTTCAATAACTTCGTGGTGAGCCTTTGCGGCGTCCGCAAGAGGAAAGTGCTGGCTGATGATCGGATCTAGATAGCCGTTACTCAAACCATCGAATACGGCGGCGTGAATTTCGTCAAAAGCCTTTCGCGGTGCGTTAAACAGGGCCATCCCGGTGACGGCAGCGTCTTTGCCCATTATCACTCGCGGGTTAAAGTCGAGGCTGCCGCGGTTGCCCACGACACAAATGCGGCCGAACATTGCAAGCACATCGAAATCTTTTTGCAGATTGACGTTCGCGAGCATTTCGATTATGACGTCAACGCCGTGGCCTCCCGTCGCGTCCTTGATAGCAACCAGGTAATCGTCCTGAGAATGGTCAAAAACAGCGTCGGCACCCTGATTGGCGACAAGCGTTTTGCCTTCGTCGGAGCTGGCTGTTCCGAAAACTTTCAAACCGGCGTTCTTCGCCCACTGAACCGCCGCGATCCCAACGCCGCCGGACGCACCGTGAACCAAGACTGTCTCGCCAGCTTTCGCCTTTGTTTTCTGAAATAACGCCCGATGGCTCGTCGCATACGGCGTCCAGACGCCGGCTCCCTGCTCAAACGTCACGTTGGGCGGCAATCGGCCCAGATCGACCTCTTCGCAAAGAGAATATTCTGCATACGTTCCAGAGATCGAATCAGCCGTATAAACACGGTCGCCAATTTTCCATTTCGTGACGCTCTCGCCGACAGCCTCGACAACTCCCGCCGCGTCCTTTCCCGCAGTGTAAGGCAGCGCGGGAACGCTTGGATACATTCCGCTGCGAATGTATGTTTCGACCGGATTGACCCCAATGGCATGAACGCGAACAAGCACCTGTGTACGCGTCACCCCCGGCATCGAAACTTCTTCGAGTTTCATCACCTCCGGCGGGCCAAATTCGTTGACGACTATTGCTTTCATTCACTCCACCGTAACCGATTTCGCCAGATTTCGTGGTTGGTCAACATCGCAGCCGCGGCGGACAGCGATGTGATACGACAACAGTTGCAAAGGCACGATCGAGAGGATCGGTCCGAGCAGATCGGATGTTTCGGGGATCCCGATGACGTGGTTGGAAACCTTGCTGCTCATCGTGTCCCCCTCCGTCAAGACCGAAATGATGATGCCGTCGCGTGATTTGACCTCGACAATATTTGAATGCGTCTTCTCGTATCGCAATTCACTTCCGACGTTGCCCGATTCGCGTGTATTTACGACAACGACCGGCAATTTTTCGTCGATCAGGGCGTTCGGGCCGTGTTTCATCTCGCCCGCCGGGTAGCCCTCGGCATGGATGTAACTGATCTCTTTCAATTTGAGTGCACCTTCAAGTGCAACCGGAAAATTGATGCCGCGGCCTAAGTACAGAAAATCCTGAACGCGAAAAAACTCCTTCGACAGCTCCTCGATCGAATCGGCGTCGTTTAATAACTGTTCGATCTTTAGCGGTAGTTCCGCCAGATCCTGAGCCAGCTTTTTTGCCCGTATTTCGTCTATCTCGCCGCGAAGCTCCCCCAGATATAGTGCAAAAATATACAATGCGACCATCTGGGCGGTAACAGCCTTTGTCGAAGCCACGCCGATCTCCGGCCCGGCGTGCGTCAGGATCGTACCGTCAGCCTCACGTGTTATCATCGAACCTTGCACATTACAGATCGCCAGAATTTTACATCCGGCCTGTTTCGCCTCTCGCATCGCGGCTATCGTGTCTGCAGTTTCGCCTGACTGTGAAATCACAATAATAAGGTCCGTCTCGCTCAAAACCGGTTCGCGGTAGCGAAATTCGGATGAGTAATCGACCTCGACAGGCACACGTGCCAGCGATTCGAGCATGTATTTTCCGGCCAGCCCGGCGTGCCACGACGTGCCGCAGGCGGCGATCTTGACTGAGGTCACGGCCCGCAGATCGTCGTCCGAAATGTCCATCGGGTCGAGATAGACCTTGCCCGTATCTAGCGAAACGCGCCCCTGCGAAGTGTCCCGCACCGCACGCGGCTGCTCGTATATCTCCTTGAGCATAAAGTGCTTAAAGCCGCCTTTCTCCGCCATGATCGGATCCCATGTAATACGCTGCTGCACCGGCTCGACGACATGGCCGTCAAAATCAGTCACGCGGACCGAGTCCTTTGTAAGAATTGCAATCTCCCTGTCGCCGAGAAAAAATACGTTGCGTGTATGTGCCAAAATCGGTGGAATATCGGACGCGACAAAAAATTCACCGTCGCCTAAACCGATAACAACCGGCGGCCCCTCACGAACCGAAACGATCATATCCGGCTCATCAACAGAGATGATCGACAGGGCAAAAATTCCTTTTAATTCCTTTACGGTTTTTCGAACGGCTAGTTCTAACGACAGTCCCTCGTTGTCGACATAATGGCCGATCAGATGCGCAACCACCTCAGTATCCGTCTCTGTATAAAACTCGTGCCCGTCGGCCTGAAGCCGCTCTTTCAACGTCAAATAGTTTTCAATGATGCCGTTGTGAACGACGACAACCTTGCCCGACTGATCGCGGTGCGGGTGAGCGTTTTCCTCCGTCGGCCGCCCGTGCGTCGCCCACCGCGTATGCCCAATGCCATAATTTCCGTCGAGAGGTTTCAGCCGGATGACTTCCTCAAGATTTCGCAGCTTACCTTCGGCCCGACGCAAAGATAGATGATGCTCATCATCAACCACAGCGATCCCCGCCGAGTCATACCCGCGATACTCAAGCTTCCTCAGGCCGTCAATGATAAGCGGCACAACCTGTTTATTTCCAACGTATCCGACAATTCCACACATAGAAACCTTCAGTTATTTGTTTTCGTAGTAGGCGATTTCGCCCGAATCGTATTTATTACTTGCGCCAAAGTGGTATACCAATCCAATGAATGGGGTGTGGCGTTCGCAGCATAATAACGCCTTACTTTTCGAATCAAAAACAAATCCTCGATGGTCATGACTGCGACCATATCCTTCTCGCCATCTGAGACGTCCACAGTCAGTTTATTCCATAAGTCCGGCTTTCCATCGACCAGTTCTTTCATCGCCTTTAGGAACTCGTTTCTCGAAGTCTTTGGCTTACCCTGCCGCGGTTCCATTAATTTCGGATTTGTTACATCTTGCTTCAATCTCTCATAAAGTGGGATCGGCAGTTTATTACTCAATCCCAGGACTGCAACGTCTGATTCCGGAGTTGCCTGATTCACCAAAATCACCAAGACGATGCTCCGGAAATCCGTATTCTCCTCGGCGGCTAACCTCGCGAGTGCGGGTGTTGCGATTGACTCGTCCATGCTCGCATAGATGCCAAGCGCTCCAATACCTTTGTCAATGGGTCGCGTACCGTGTTGAGGCAAATAATATAAAGGTTTGGGGAACCTGATCCAGGTTTCCCCGGCTTTCGAAACATCGAGCCCGTCCTTTCCAAACTCGGCCATGTAAGGAAGCCAGTAGCGAAGATTGATATCGGAAAGATCTGCTTCGGAAAAGGTCTCGATCATCAGTTTCTTGGTTTCAATAGACTGATCATGTTTGTAAAGCAAGTTGCTTGCATTGAAGCGAAAGAACGAATCGCTCTTCCGCAGGCTGATCTCTGAACGAAGACACGCCAACAATTCCTTCTGGTTCGTACCGATCAAATTCCAGACCTTGTCTAATTCGGCCGATTTCGCACTGATCTGTTCCGATGTTAGCTTTGAGGGTTTGAAGCCATACGTCTTATCTATGATCACCTTCAGTTCATCACATGACTGGGCCGCAAGATTCGAGGCAAGTCCGAGGAACAAGGTTAAAAAAAATGCAGTTGATTTATTCATGCGTTAACCTTCTCTGTTAATTCTCTACTATCCAAATTCTTCGATTGGGCTGGCACTCCAATCACCACATCGCCAGCCTCAACATCCTTCGTCACCACACTTCCCGCACCGGTTACAGCACCATCGCCGACCGTGATAGGTGCGACGAGCATTGTGTCGGAACCGATCTTGACGTTGTCGCCGATGTGCGTCTCGTGTTTGTTTGTGCCGTCGTAGTTGCAGGTAATGGTGCCGGCGCCGATGTTTGTGTTTTCGCCGATGGTTGCGTCGCCGAGGTAGGTTAGATGGCTGGCTTTCGAGCCTTTGCCCAGCTTTGTTTTCTTTAGCTCGACAAAGTTGCCGACCTTTGAGGCATCCATCATGACGGCGTTGCCGCGAAGATGGGCCATCGGCCCGATGGTGCATTCGTCGCCGATCTCCGAATCGCGGATCAGGCAATTGTCACGGATCTCAACGCCATTACCGACCTTTGAGAAATGTATGCGTGTGCCGGAGCGTATGATACAGCCTTCGCCGATCC
>JBDSCV010000001.1:0-5521 GCA_039920905.1 Pyrinomonadaceae bacterium | reverse complement strand
TTGCATCCTTTGGCGTATCGAGTGGACCGGGAACGGTAACGGTAGATCACGTCAATGCGGGAACCGGATTGCAATCACTGACAGTGGTTGGAGTTCCGGTCAATGCGATAGTGACGATACCGGCATTTACACCCGGCACAACTGCTCCGGTGGTAGTGACGTTCTTTGTACCAAACCCGGCACTACCGATAGATTTCACCCTGAGGGCGGCCAGCACGTTCCACGCCGTGAATATCAGGGCGAGGTGCGGCACACCGCCGCCGCCGGGTAAACCCGAGTTGGATGCCGCTCTTGCAGCCGACGATAAATAAACCCCCAGCCCGGACCCGGAATAAAACCGGTTCCGGCATAAACAAAAGAGGGGAGCCGGATTATTTCCTGCTCCCCTTTTTCATCTTCGACCGGTCACCCGACACGATCCCGACTATTATTCTAACCTCGATGATTGTAGGGCGTCTCGTTGTCGGAGACGGACGGAACACTAGGGGCGACGCTCCGCGGTTCAAACTAAATGCACGAACAAGATCGGTAACGTCTTGTTCGTGCATTTTTAGGTACTGACATTGTTAAGGTTGGGCATATTCGGATCGACCAAGAATCAGTTTTTTACGTAATAACCCTGACGTGACCGTATTCGCAGGCCGCTGCGAGTGGACAGTCCGACGTCGAGTTTAACAAATTTATTTAGCGGAAAATCCGATTCGGAATAATATTGGATCAAATACTGTGAGCGGAGTTCGTTGGCAAGCTGGAGAAAGATGCGGTCGAGTAATTCGCTGTTCTTTCGCGTACTTATGGCATTTTGATAGCCGTCCTTTGTGTCGATCGGTTGAAACTTTGGCAGAAAGGCCGTGCCGCCGGTTTCCTCGGCAAACTTCTGCATATTTTCCTGGCCAAAAACACTTATCTTATTTAACTGAAATGAGCTGCCGGCCGGATTGATCGAGTAAAACACGGTGTCGGCATTTTGCAGCGATCGCAGCACACGCAGACGTTCTTGTTTGCTTGCATCGTTTCGGTTTACGACAGTCAATTGGTATAACGTCTTGTTATCTATGGTATTTATCTTTTCGCCGATCTTTTTATAGCCGTCCTGAATTTCTTTGGCGATCCGCGAACTGTTGGTGTCTTCACCATCCGAGATGACAACGATGACACGGCGTGTGCCCTCGCGGGCGTTTTTTCGAAGGTATTCGGCCGCATCTCCGACGGTGTCAAAGAAAGCGGTGGAATCTTTCGTCGGTACAATTGATCTTACTGCAGCCGCCGCCCGTTCGGCGGTGTCGCGCTGTGCGATAAGCTGCACCTTTGATCCTATGGCAAAAACAGTCGCCCTATCATTTGTCCGCATGACATCCTGCAAAAACTTGGCCGCCGTTTCCTGTTCAAATTTGAACATTTTGTCCGTACTTGCCGAGATATCAAAAAGTAAGGCGATCTCGAGCGGTACGACATCGGCGTTTCCCAAACTCTCGATGGCTTGAATGCGGCCCTCTTCAGAAATACGAAAATCCTGAGCGGTTAGCCCCGTCACGGACTGGCCAGCAGCGTCGGTCACAGAGACGGATACCACGACGAGACGCGATTCGACCTTGATTATCTCATCGTCCACTTTTGATTTTGGCGTCGGTGAAGCGGTCTGAGCGATCGCAATCGACGAAATGCCAAAAATGAGTGCGGCGGGCAATACAAGATTTTTGCAGACTGTTCGTAGCATCTTCTTAGCGTTGGTGAGATAAAAGACTAGAGGGCATCGAGGCCGGTGGATATAGAACACACGGCGCTCGAAAACCCTCTGTAAGCTGAATTACTTATCGTCGTTGGTCTGTTTGACCTCGACATTTTGGTTGATGCCGCGGCTGACCATTAGCTTGATCTCGACGCGACGATTTTGCTCACGCCCTTCTCTGGTAGTGTTATCGGCAACCGCCTGAAGTTCGCCAAAGCCATACGAAGTGCTCATTCTGCGAAGCGGAATGTTGTGCGTTTCGATCAAATAATCTTTGACCGCCTGCGCACGGCGTTCGCTGAGGGCCTTGTTCGATTTGGTATTGCCATCGGCAGATGCAAATCCGGTGACCTCAATGACATAACCTTTTAGCGTTGTCGCAGCGGTCGCAACCTGATCGAGCGATGCCTTGCTTTCCGGCGAAAGCACCGAGCTTCCAACCTTAAAATTGACCGTCGCCGTCGACTGGATTACAAAATCGTCCAGATCAGTGATGCGTTTGTTCGTGGCGTTAACGCCCGCAACGGCCGCATCGGCTGTATCCTGAGCAGCCTTAGCCCCGCCCTTAGCGGCATTTGAGATGGCCATCAACTCGTCGATCTGACCCGAGACACGCTGAGCGTTCTGCTCGGCGGCCGTGAGGCGTTCCTCAGCCGGAGCGACGCGTGCGTCGATCGACTGCGCAGTCGCCAGATTGCTCTTATCAAAGCGGACCTTGCTGACCGAAACCGCACCGCTGCTGTCGCCGACACCTTCGACCTCGAGATTCAAGCCGCGAACAAGTGCCGTGACCGGATATTTGTCGCCGCCAAAGAACGCATTATTTTTAATGCTCGCATTGGGAGCAACAACGATCTTTGTATCAACGCCAACCGTATCGCGGACGACAAAGGTGCCGTTGTCGTCTTTTGAAACGACTACGCCTTTGATCTTATATTTCTGTCCCGCAACCGCCGTGCGCAATTGATTGCCTTGGGCGAAAACGCCCATCGCCCCGATAACAAATGCTAATACTAAAACTGATATTTTTTTATACATACATTCCTCCTATGGTAAAAAAAGTGTAAATGATTTCGGGTGTTCCGATAGGTATGACGCAAATGAGCTACGTCGGGTTGTCGGTAAAATGTCATTCCTCATCCGAGAACTAAGAACTCACGATGAGCTCTCTGAAAACAATGGAAGGGCGAAAAATCGGAAACCCGAGAGGACGCGACAAACGCAATATGACAAGGATACAGGAAAACGTCACCAATTCAAACAATTTTTGCATTCGCGAAACATCCGTAAAATCTTACTACGCTTCAAAAAGTGAACGGCGCGTTTTCCAAATATCCCTTCAAATAAGCCAAAAACTTCTCGGCGTCGGCTCCGTCCACGACGCGGTGATCGTAGGTCAGTGCAAAATACGCCATCTGCCGGATCGCGATATAGTCGTCGCCGTCAGGTGAGGTCAGTACCTTAGCACGTTTCTCGATAGTACCGACGCAGAGGATAGCAACCTGCGGCTGATTGATGATCGGCGTACCAAAAAGACCACCGAAGACGCCCGGATTTGTGATTGTAAACGTGCCGCCCTGTACTTCGTCTGGCATCAGGCGTTTGGTACGTGCACGGTCGGCAAGGTCGTTCGCAGTTGTCGCAAGCTGTGCAAGCGAAAGCGTGTCCGCATTCCTTAGCACGGGAACAATGAGCCCCCAATCGAGTGCGACGGCCATGCCGATATTTATGTCGCCCTTGTAAACGATCTGGTCGCCATCGACCTGCGAATTGACTATGCGATGTTCGCGTATCGCCGCCGTAACTGCCTGAAAAATGAATGGCATAAAAGTGAGTTTTGTGCCAAACTGCGCCTGAAACTCGGCTTGGTGGGCGGTGCGAAACTTGGCGACATTTGTCATGTCGATCTCGTAAACGCTCGTGACGTGCGCCGAGGTCTGTTTGGAAAACGTCATGTGCTCGGCAATCTTTTTACGCATCACTGACATTTTTTCGACGCGATCCTCCGTCGTTGAGATAGTCTGCGGATCAAAACTGACCACTGGCCGCTGACTGCTGATTGCTGACCGCTGACGGCTCGCTCCCCTTACAAGCAGATCCTGCGGACGCAACGCCGCTCCCGTCTCGATAAAGGACATTATGTCGTCGCGGGTGACACGCCCGCTTATCCCGCTGCCCGGTATCCGGGTAATGTCGATGCCGTGTTCCTTTGCGATGTTGCGCACAAGCGGGCTTGATCTCGTCCGTCGAAGTTCATCCACCGTCGCGTTGGTTGAGTGCGGAGTTGCAGTAGCGGCTGCGGCAACTGCCTGAACCGGTGTTCCAACTGGTTCAGGTTTTGAGGTTTCAGCCTGTGGTGGTTCGATAGAACCTTGAACTTTGAACCCGGAACTTGGAACTGCCATTTCGGCGCCGACCAGCGCCAGAACCGAACCGACCTCGACCGTTTCGCCCTCTTGAACATTGATCGCCAATAAAGTTCCGGCCGCCGGGGACGGCACTTCCGCGTCTACCTTATCGGTCGAGATCTCGAGCAGTGCTTCGTCCTTTTCAATTCTGTCACCAACGGCTTTGAGCCATTTTGAGACAGTGCCTTCGGTTATCGATTCGCCCATTTGGGGCATTACGATCTCAGTTGAGTTTCCGTTGTTCGTGGTTGGTTGGTCGTTGGCGGGCGTGGGCGTTGGGGCAATAGCGGTCGGTATCTGGATGGCTTCCGGCTCAGGCTGCGAAGCGACAACGACCGGTACGGCAACGATAGCCTCTGACGGACTCACGACCGCAGACTGCTGACTGCTAACCTCTCCTTCTTCGCCTATCAACGCCACCACTGTGCCGACCTCAACGGTCTCGCCTTCCTGCGTTCTGATCTCAAGTAAGATGCCAGCGCCCGGGCTCGGAACCTCAGCATCGACCTTATCGGTCGAAATTTCGAGTATCGCCTCATCTTTTTCAATGCGTTCGCCGACCTGTTTCAGCCATTTGGAAACGGTACCTTCGGTTATCGACTCGCCCATCTGGGGCATCACGATCTCAATGCTCATAAATTCTCCGCGTATGCGTCAATGAAAATATCAATACAATAGAATACAAGAAAATTGGGCGTAAGAAAACAACCGTGGACGGTTGCGGTTAGCCACTGATGATCCGGGCGACAAAGAATGCGACGGCGGCGGCAACGCTGCCGATGAGACAAGTTTGAAAAGCACTTTTTAGCGGTTTCGTGCCGGTGAATTGGCCCTTAACGTAGCCAAAGCCAAATAGGGCGATGACCGTGATCGCAACCGACCATTTTAGGGCGGTATGAGCCTCGGTCATTAGGATATACGGCATCAGCGGTATCATGCCGCCAAGAATGTAGGCTCCGCCGATGGTTCCGCCGCTTTGGAGTGCCCGTTTTGGCTCAGGTTTTTCGAGGCCAAGCTCAAAACGCATCATAAAATCGGCAAAATCTTCCGGACGCTGGGCAAGCGAATCAACAATGGGTTCGCTTTCCGAGCGCGTCAGGCCGTATGACTCAAATATCTCGATGACCTCGTCCTTTTCGTGCTCAAGCAGATTGTCGATCTCGTACAACTCGCGTTTATACTCACTGTCATAGTGTTCTGAGTCGGATCTGCCGGCCAAATACCCGCCAAGCCCCATCGCGATCGAGCCGGCGACGATCTCGGCCAGTCCGGCAGTGACGATAATTCCCGTCGAGGCAACCGCACCCGACAAACCCGCCGCGAGGGCAAACGGCACAGTCAGGCCGTCGGCCATCCCGATCACGACATCACGGACAACCGCGCC